>NZ_VWWC01000045.1:0-42815 GCF_011753175.1 Burkholderia sp. Cy-637
CTCAGGCGCCGCCAGCCCCGCCGCTGCCCGTGCCGCCGGTGCCGCCGGAGCCGCCCGGGCCGCCGTCGAAATCGGGCGCGCGCCGCTCGCGCAGCGAGCTGATCCCCTCGCGCACGTCGGGCCCGGAGAAACCCATGAATTCGAGCGCCAGCGAGGTATCGAAGCTCGGCCCGGCCAGGCGCAGCCAGTTGTTGAGCGCGTACTTGGTCCAGCGGATCGCGCTTTGCGAACCGCGCGCGAGCCGCTCGGCCAGCTCGAAGGCCTTCGGCAGCAGCTCGGCCTCGTCCACCGCCAGCGAGACCAGGCCGATGCGCTCGGCTTCCTCGCCGCTGACCGGCTCGCACAGCAGCAGGTGGTACTTGGCCTTGGCCATGCCGCACAAGAGCGGCCAGACGATCGCCGCGTGATCGCCGGCGGCCACCCCCAGCCGCGTATGGCCGTCGATGATGCGCGCCGTGTTGGCGGCGATCGAGACGTCGGCCAGCAAGCCCGCCACCAGCCCCGCGCCGACCGCCGGCCCGTGCATCGCCGAGACCACCGGCTTGCCGCAGTTGACGAGGTTGTAGACCAGGTCGCGCGCCTCGTGCCAGACCCGCGTGCGCACCTCGAAATCGTCGGCCATCTGCTCGACCAGGCCGAGATCGCCGCCGGCCGAGAAACCCTTGCCCTCGCCGCGGATCAGCGCCACGCGCACCTCGGGATCGCGGTCGAGGTCGCGCCAGATCTCGGCCAGCTCGCGATGCATGCGCGCGTCGGCGGTGGCCAGGTTGCTGCGGTTGGCGCCCGCGCCGCTCATCACGATCTCGAGGATGCCGTGCGGATGGCGCGCGAGGCGCAGCGACTGGTAGCCGGCATAGGCTTCCAGCCCGGCGGATTCACGCTCACTCATGTCTGTCTCCTGGTTCTTCTCGTGATGATCGGGGCAAACCGGCAGGCGGCCGGCCCGCCGCGCGTTCAGGCCTGCCCGTCGAGCGGCGACACCGCCTGCTCGATCGCGCCGAAGATCGACTTGCCGGCCGCGTCGAGCATCTCGATCCTGACGCGATCGCCGTAGCGCATGAACTCGGTGCGCGGCGCGCCGTGCTCGATGGTCTCTAGGCAGCGCTTCTCGGCGATGCAGCTGTAGCCGCGCCCGGCATCGCGGTTCGACACCGTGCCCGAGCCGACGATGGTGCCGGCGCGCAGGTTGCGCGTCTTCGCCGCGTGCGCGATCAACTGACCGAAATGGAAATTCATGTCGACGCCGGCCTCGGCCTGGCCCACCCGCTTGCCGTTCCAGCTCACCAGCAGCGGCCGCTCCAGGCGCCCGCCGCGCCAGTGCTCGCCGAGCTCGTCGGGCGTCACCGCCAGCGGCGAGAAGGCCGTCGCGGGCTTGCCCTGGAAGAAGCCGAAGCCCTTCGAGAGCTCGGCCGGGATCAGGTTGCGCAGCGACACGTCGTTGACCAGCATCACCAGCCGCACGGCGCGCAGCGCCTCGTCGGCGCTCGCGCCCATCGGCACGTCGCCCGTCACCACCGCCACCTCGGCCTCGAAATCGATGCCCCAGTCCTCCGAGGCGCAGACGATGTCGTCCTGCGGGCCGAGGAAATCGTCGCTGCCGCCCTGGTACATCAGCGGATCGCTGAGGAACTCGGGGGGCATCTCGGCGCCGCGCGCGCGGCGTACCAGCTCGACGTGGTTGAGGTAGGCCGAGCCGTCCGCCCATTGGTAGGCGCGCGGCAGCGGCGCCATGCAGTCGGCGGCCGAGAAGGCGAAGGCGCGGCGCGCGCGGCCGTGGTTGAGCGCATCGTAGAGCTCGCGAAGCTGCGGTGCGTGGAACGCCCAGTCGTCGAGCGCGCGCTGCAGCGTCGGCGCGACCGTCTCGGCGATCGCGGCCGTCTGCAGGTCGCGCGACACCACGATCAGTTGGCCGTCGCGCGTGCCGTCCTTCAGCGAAGCAAGTTTCATGGAGGGGAAGTCCGTGTAGTGACGATGGAGGGAAACTATTTTACGATGGTGAATCCGCGCGGCGAAGCCCGTGCCGCCCAGGGCGACGGCGCCGCCCGGGCCGCTTCACCGCCGCGCCCGGCCGCGCCTGCCTCGCGGCGAACCGCGCCGCCTCGCCCGCCACCTTCCTATCGCATTCCATCCATGGTCAACACCGACGATCTCGCCGACCACCTCGCCGACGACAGCGCCGAGGAAAAGGTCCGCTCCGGCATCCAGTCGATCGAGGTCGGCTTCCGCCTGCTGGAGGTGCTCACCGCCGAGCCGCGCGCGATGATGCTGCGCGATCTCGCCCAGCGCGCGCAGATGAGCCCGGCCAAGGCGCACCGCTACCTGGTCAGCTTCCAGCGGCTCGGCGTGGTGGCGCAGGACCCCGTCTCGGGCCGCTACGAGCTGGGCGGCTTCGCGCTGCAGATGGGCCTGGCCCGGCTGGCCCGCGTCGACGGCGTGAAGCTCGCGCGGCTCGCGCTGTCGGCGCTGCGCGACGAGCTCGACCTCACGCTCGGCATCGCCGTGTGGGGCAACCAGGGGCCGACCGTGGTGCACTGGATGGAATCGAGCCATCCCGCCAAGGCCTCGCTCAAGCTCGGCGACGTGATGCCCCTGCTCGGCTCGGCCACCGGCCTGCTGTTCGCCGCCTACCTGCCGCGCGGCAAGACCGCCGCGATGCTCGAGCGCGAGCTGGCCGACGCGCGCCGCGGGCCGCCGCGCGACGGCCCGCGCACGCCGGCCGAGGTGGAGGCGCGGCTCGCCGAGGTGCGCGAGCACCAGGCGGCACGCGTCGAGGGCATGCTGCTGCCGAGCATCCACGCCTTCTGCATGCCGGTGTTCGATGCGCTCGGCGAACTCTCGCTGGGGCTAATCGCGCTGGGCCACGAGGGCAGCTTCGACGTGTCCTGGGGCGGCGAGATCGACCTCGCGCTGCGCGCCGTGGCACGCAAGCTGTCCTACGAAATCGGCTACAGTGCCGATCCGCGCGAGGCCTGAAACCGGAGCCCCGAACGCCGCGCGCGAACGTTCGGCGCGCGATCGGGTCGGACGGGCTGGGCGGTGCCGCCGCGCCTGTCGCGCCGGCGGGCCGGATGCGAACCGGCGTGCATCCACGCGAAGCGCGAGCCTCATGGCCGGAACGCGGCTTGCTGCTTCCTTGCTGCTTCTCGCCTTCACCGGCCCGCGTGCCCGGGATCCGGCGGCCGACGAGCCGGTACGTGCCGCCTCGCGCCGAACCCGCCACCGGCATCGCCCGCCGATGATTCAGCCCATCGCCCCCGAACGCCCTGAACACACCGAACCAGCCTCGCTCGATGCCCTCGCCCCTGCCGCCCGAATCGTCCCGCCTCTCGCCGCGCCGCTGGCTGCGCGCGGGGCTGACGCTCGCGCTGGTGCTGGTGCTGCACCTGATCGCCGGCCTGTGGTTCGCGGGATATCGCGCGCCGGCCAATCCCGATGCGCGCGACGACACGCCGGTACAGGTCGAGCTGCTCAAGCCGCAGCCGATCGAGCGCGCGCCCGCGCCGGCCGCGCCGGCACCGAAACCCGCGCCGAAGCCGGTGCCCAGGCCGGCCGCCAAACCCGCTCCGGCCGCGCCGCGCAACCAGGCGCCGGTGCTGGCCAGCACCGCGCCCTCGGCGCCGGCCACCGCGCCGCCGGACGCCGGGCAGGCAGCCGGGGCCGGCACGGGCCAGGGCAGCGCCGCCGCGAGCGCGACGGCCAGCGCGGCCGTGCCCGCCTCGGCCGCCGCCAGCGGCGTGAAGTTCATCGCGCCGCCCTCGGGCGACCTGCGCTACGGCGCCTACTTCAACGGCAACCTGAACGGCACCGCGACCATCCACTGGACCACCGAGGGCGATCGCTACCGCCTGCTGATCGAGATCCCGGTGCCCTTCGTCGGCCCCTTCGTCTACGAGAGCCTGGGCCGCATCGACGCCTACGGCATCGCGCCCGACCGCTACACCGAGCAGCGCGGCCGCAAGCCCGCCGACATCGCGATCTTCAATCGACAGACGAAACAGGTGGTGTTCACCAGGACGCCGAACTCGCTGCCGCTGACCGACGGCATGCAGGACCGCTTCAGCCTGCTGATGCAGTTGTCGGGCCTGGTGCACGGCGCGCCCGACGTCTATCGCCCCGGCATCGCGCGCGAATTCCGGATCATCGACAACAACAGCGGCGAGACCTGGCCGATCGTCACGATCGGCGACGAGACGATACGCACCGCCACCAGCTCGCTGGAAACCCGCCACTTCCGCCGCCTGCCGCGCCGCGAGGGCGACACGCGGCGCATCGACATCTGGCTCGCGCCCTCGCTGGACTGGCTGCCGGTGCGCCTGGTGCAGACCGAGCCGAATGGTTCGGAGATCGAATTGCTGTGGCAGGGACGCGGCGCACCGAGCCGCGGGATCGGGTATGACGAATCGGCCGCGATGGATGCGCACGCAAGCATCGCGCCCACCGCGTCGGCGCCGGCCCCTGCCTCGACCGCTGCCCCGGCAGCCGGCGCGAGCGGCGCGGGCGCGGCTTCCGCGCCGGTATCGTCGGACGGCATGCCGGCCGCCCCGGCAGCCGAAGCCGCGAGCCCCGTCGCATCGGCACCACAAGCGGCCTCGCCAGCACGGTAATTTCGACCGATTTCGCGACTGTTTCCCTGCTGTCACCAGGGGCTGCACACAAGCCGGTAAACTTGCGTCACAGTGTTGACAATGTTTGACAACCCTGCCCGTGCACCGGAGGAAAATCGGAAACGTTTCATCGATATCGGTCTCTAACCGATGCGCCCTGATCCACGTGGGCGTGCAGCGCCAACCCCTTGAAACCGGCCAGGCCCGCCCCACCTTCGGAGCATTCGGCCTGACAGCCACAGCAAAGAGGAGTGCCGCCATGCAAATGATCTACAACAGCCCCAACTACTGCGTCGTCGAGTTCGCCCCGCAGGTCGGCCATCACGCAATGAATTCCGGTGGCTACGAAATCGTGGACAAGAATGCGCAGCGCGAGATCTTCATCGATGGCGAACTGGCCGAGCGTTTCCGCGAGCACGTCAAGCAGCTGATCGAGGACGAGCCCTCGCTGGACGAGGTGGACGAATTCCTCGGTCAATTCGACAGCCTGATGACGCAACCGGTGGTCCTGCACTGATCCGCCCGTCGCGCGCCGCCTGCCCCAGGATGGTGCGCGACAGCTGGCAGGCCGGCCCGGTGCCGGCCCGCTTCCTCCCCGGCATTTCCTGATCGAACCCCCGCCCGGCCTGCCGTGCGGGGGTTTTCAATGACAAATCGCGCGCGCGCCGGGTAGCCCGGCGCGGCATGCCGGCACCCGCTACAATGGCGTTTTCCCCGATCCGCCGTCCGTCCGCCATGCCGACCTCCCTGCCCGCCCGCTCCGCCCCCGCCGCGTCCTACACGCGCGGCGCCGACCTGCCCGCGCTGCTGGCGCGCCGGATCCTGATCCTCGACGGCGCGATGGGCACCATGATCCAGCAGTACAAGTTCGACGAGGCCGCCTATCGCGGCGAGCGCTTCGCCGACTTCGGACGCGACATCAAGGGCAACAACGAGCTGCTGTCGATCACGCAGCCGGCCACCATCCGCGAGATCCACGACCAGTACTTCGCGGCCGGCGCCGACATCGTCGAGACCAACACCTTCGGCGCCACCACCATCGCCCAGGCCGACTACGAGATGGAGCACCTGGTGGTCGAGATGAACGTCGAGTCGGCGCGTCTGGCGCGCGAATCGGCGCTCAAGTACTCGACGCCGGACAAGCCGCGCTTCGTGGCCGGCGCGATCGGGCCGACCCCGAAGACGGCCAGCATCTCGCCCGACGTGAACGATCCCGGCGCGCGCAACGTCACCTACGACGAGCTGCGCGACGCCTACTACCAGCAGGCCAAGGCCCTGCTCGACGGCGGCGTCGACCTGTTCCTGGTCGAGACCATCTTCGACACGCTCAACGCCAAGGCCGCGCTGTTCGCGCTCGACCAGTTGTTCGAGGACACCGGCGAGAACCTGCCGATCATGATCTCGGGCACCGTCACCGACGCCTCGGGCCGGATCCTCTCGGGCCAGACCGTCGAGGCCTTCTGGAACTCGCTGCGCCACGCCCGGCCGCTCACCTTCGGCCTGAACTGCGCGCTCGGCGCGGCGCTGATGCGCCCGTACATCGCCGAGCTGGCCAAGCTCTGCGATACCTACGTGTCCTGCTACCCGAACGCCGGCCTGCCGAACCCGATGGCCGAAACCGGCTTCGACGAGACCCCCGACGTGACCTCGAGCCTGCTCAAGGAATTCGCCCAGGCCGGCCTGGTGAACCTGGCCGGCGGCTGCTGCGGCACCACGCCCGCGCACATCGCCGAGATCGCCCGCGCGCTGGCCGAGGTCAAGCCGCGCCGCTGGCCCTCGCAGTACAGCGAAGCCGCCTGAGCCCCGAGCCGCCCGCCGCATCCGTCGCGCCGCCCCCCAAACCGATACGCATCCGCCCCGCCATGACCGATCACACCATGCGCCTGTCCGGCCTCGAGCCGTTCAACGTCACCGAAGGCACCCTGTTCATCAACGTCGGCGAACGTACCAACGTGACCGGCTCGAAGGCCTTCGCGCGAATGATCCTGAACGGCCAGTACGACGAGGCGCTGGCCGTGGCCCGCCAGCAGGTCGAGAACGGCGCGCAGGTGATCGACATCAACATGGACGAGGCGATGCTCGATTCGAAGGCGGCCATGGTCCGCTTCCTGAACCTGATCGCCTCGGAGCCCGACATCGCGCGCGTGCCGATCATGATCGACTCGTCGAAGTGGGAAGTGATCGAGGCGGGCCTCAAGTGCGTGCAGGGCAAGGCGATCGTCAACTCGATCTCGCTCAAGGAAGGCGAGGAGCCGTTCCGCCATCACGCGCGGCTGATCCGCCGCTACGGCGCGGCCGCGGTGGTGATGGCCTTCGACGAGAAGGGCCAGGCCGATACCTTCGAGCGCAAGACCGAGATCTGCACCCGCTCCTACAAGTTCCTGGTCGAGGAATGCGATTTCCCGCCCGAGGACATCATCTTCGATCCGAACATCTTCGCGGTGGCCACCGGCATCGAGGAGCACAACAACTACGCGGTCGACTTCATCGAGGCGACCCGCTGGATCAAGCAGAACCTGCCGCACGCGAAGATCAGCGGCGGCGTGTCGAACGTGTCCTTCTCGTTCCGCGGCAACGACCCGGTGCGCGAGGCGATCCACACCGTGTTCCTGTATCACGCGATCCAGGCCGGCATGGACATGGGCATCGTCAACGCCGGCCAGCTCGGCGTGTATGCCGACCTGGACGCCGAGCTGCGCGAGCGCGTCGAGGACGTGATCCTGAACCGCCGCGAGGATTCCACCGACCGGCTGCTGGAAGTGGCCGACAAGTTCAAGACCGGCGCGGCCAAGAAGGAAGAGAACCTCGAATGGCGCAACCAGCCGGTCGAGAAGCGCCTGGCCCACGCGCTGGTGCACGGCATCACCAACTTCATCGTCGAGGACACCGAGGAAGCGCGCGCGGCGATCGACGCCGCGGGCGGGCGCCCGATCAACGTGATCGAAGGCCCGCTGATGGACGGCATGAACGTGGTCGGCGACCTGTTCGGCCAGGGCAAGATGTTCCTGCCGCAGGTGGTGAAGTCGGCGCGCGTGATGAAGCAGGCGGTGGCCCACCTGATCCCCTTCATCGAGGAGGAGAAGCGCCGCCTGGCCGAGGCCGGCGGCGACGTGCGCGCCAAGGGCAAGATCGTGATCGCCACCGTCAAGGGCGACGTGCACGACATCGGCAAGAACATCGTGTCGGTGGTGCTCCAGTGCAACAACTTCGAGGTCGTCAACATGGGCGTGATGGTGCCCTGCAACGAGATCCTCGCCAAGGCGAAGGTCGAGGGCGCCGACATCATCGGCCTTTCCGGCCTGATCACGCCGAGCCTGGAGGAGATGGCCTACGTCGCCTCGGAAATGCAGCGCGACGACTATTTCCGCGTCAAGAAGATCCCGCTGCTGATCGGCGGCGCGACCACCTCGCGCGTGCACACCGCGGTGAAGATCGCCCCGCACTACGAAGGCCCGGTGGTCTACGTGCCGGACGCCTCGCGTTCGGTGTCGGTGGCCTCCAGCCTGCTCTCGGACGAGGGCGCCACGCGCTATCTCGACGACCTGAAGAGCGAATACGACCGGATCCGCGACCAGCACGCCAACAAGAAGAAGACGCCGATGGTCACGCTGGCCGCCGCGCGCGCCAACAAGACGCCGATCGACTGGAGCGGCTACCAGCCGGTCAAGCCGAAGTTCATCGGCCGCCGCGTGTTCAAGAACTACGACCTGACCGAGCTGGCCCAGTACATCGACTGGGGCCCGTTCTTCCAGACCTGGGACCTGGCCGGCCCCTACCCGGCGATCCTCAACGACGAGATCGTCGGCGAATCGGCGCGGCGCGTGTTCTCGGACGCGAAGTCGATGCTCTCGCGCCTGATCCAGGGCCGCTGGCTGAGCGCCAACGGCGTGCTCTCGCTGCTGCCCGCCAACACCGTGGGCGACGACGACATCGAGATCTACACCGACGACACGCGCACCGAGGTGGCGATGCGCTGGAGCAACCTGCGCCAGCAGAGCGAGCGCCCGGTGGTGGACGGCGTGATGCGGCCGAACCGCTCGCTGGCCGACTTCATCGCGCCCAAGGATTCGGGCGTGGCCGACTACATCGGCCTGTTCGCGGTCACCGCGGGCCTGGGCGTGGACGCCAAGGAGAAGCAGTTCGAGGCCGACCACGACGACTACAGCGCGATCATGCTCAAGGCCCTGGCCGACCGCTTCGCGGAAGCCTTCGCCGAGGCCATGCACGCGCGCGTGCGGCGCGAACTGTGGGGCTACGCGGCCGGCGAGACGCTCGACAACGAGGCGCTGATCGCCGAGAAGTATCGCGGCATCCGCCCGGCGCCGGGTTACCCGGCCTGCCCGGACCACCTCGTCAAGCGCGCCATGTTCGACGTGCTGCGCGCCGAGGAGATCGGCATGAGCGTGACCGAGTCGCTGGCGATGCTGCCGGCCGCGAGCGTCTCGGGCTTCTACCTGGCGCACCCCGACAGCACCTATTTCTCGGTCGGCAAGATCGGCGAGGACCAGGTGGCCGATTTCGCGGTGCGCATGTCGCTGTCGGACGCGGACGCCCGTCGCGCGCTGGCGCCGCTGCTCTGAAGCCGGCTGCTGCGGCGGCTGCAATCCTCTGACGAATCGACGGGCCGCGCGCCCGCCTCACCGCGCCCGCCAAGGCACAAAAAAGCCCGCTTCTCGAAGCGGGCTTTTTGCTGGGCGGCGAGGCCGCTGCCGGGGCTCAGAACCCCCAGTGGACGTCGGCGTTCTGTTCCCTGGCCGCGCGCAGCATGCCGAGGAAGGGGGCCACGCGCTGCGCCACGCTCGGCGCGACCTCGTGGTGGGCGTGGTCGACCTCTTCCTCGTGGAAGTGGCCGCCGTGCTCGGCGCTGGCGCGGCGCGCCTGGTCGGTCACCGCCTCGAGCCGGGCGATCGCGCCGTCCAGCTCCTCGTGGGTGATGACACCGCGCTCGCCCAGCGGCTTGCCGACGATGCCCAGCACATACACCGCGAAATCCTTCAGCACGTCGAGGTCCTGTGCCGCCTTGCTCTTGAACGTAATCATGATCGCAATTTCCTTTCAGCTTGTTGTGCGTACCGGCGCCGGGGCCGGCTGGCGCGCTTGAGTTGGGGTCGCGCCGACGCTTTGCGTCTGAGCGGCAGTTTAGCACCTGTTAAAATTCAGCGATTCCTGAAACGCGCGCCCCGGCGCGCCGCCGGAGCCGCCCGCCCGGGCTGCCGGCAACCACCATTCCCGACAGCATGCTGCCCGCTCAAAAACACATACTCGAAACCCTGCTCGCCGACAGCGTGAAGCAGGTCGTCCAGGCCCTGAAGGGCGAATCCGAGGCCGGTTTCGTCGCGCCGACGATCACCCTGGAGCGCCCCAAGGCGGCCGCCCACGGCGACGTCGCCTGCAACGTCGCGATGCAGCTGGCCAAGCCGCTCGGCACCAACCCGCGCCAGCTGGCCGAGAGGATCGTGGCGGCCGTGACGGCCCATCCGTCGGCGGCCGGGCTGGTCGAGGCCGCCGAGATCGCCGGCCCCGGCTTCATCAACCTGCGCCTCACCGCGGCCGCCAAGCAGGCCGTGATCGGCGCGGTGTTCGCCGAGCGCGAGGCCTTCGGCCGCTCCGCGCACGAGGCCGGGCGCCGCGTGCTGCTCGAGTTCGTCTCGGCCAACCCGACCGGCCCGCTGCACGTCGGCCACGGCCGCCAGGCCGCGCTCGGCGACGTGCTGGCCAACGTGCTGGCCAGCCAGGGCTACGCGGTGCACCGCGAGTTCTACTACAACGACGCCGGCGTGCAGATCGGCAACCTGGCGCTGTCGACCCAGGCGCGCGCGCGCGGCCTCAAGCCCGGTGACGCCGACTGGCCCGAGGCCGCCTACAACGGCGAGTACATCGCCGAGATCGCGCGCGACTACCTGGCCGGCGCCACGGTCTCGGCCAGCGACGGCGAGCCCGTCACCGGCAAGGGCGACATCGAGGACATCGAGGCGATCCGCAAGTTCGCGGTCGCCTACCTGCGCCGCGAGCAGGACATCGACCTGAAGGCCTTCGGCGTGCGCTTCGACCAGTACTACCTGGAATCCTCGCTGTACCAGGAAGGCCGCGTCGAGAGCACGGTGCAGGCCCTGGTCGACGCCGGCATGACCTACGAGCAGGAAGGCGCGCTGTGGCTGCGCACCACCGACGAGGGCGACGACAAGGACCGCGTGATGCGCAAGACCGACGGCACCTACACCTACTTCGTGCCCGACGTCGCCTACCACGTGGCCAAGTGGCAGCGCGGCTTCACCAAGGTCATCAACATCCAGGGCTCGGACCACCACGGCACCATCGCGCGCGTGCGCGCCGGCCTGCAGGGCCTGCACATCGGCATCCCGAAGGGCTATCCCGACTACGTGCTGCACAAGATGGTGACGGTGATGCGCGACGGCCAGGAGGTGAAGCTCTCCAAGCGCGCCGGCAGCTACGTGACGGTGCGCGACCTGATCGAATGGTCGGGCGGCGCCACGCCGGACGCGGAGGTCTCGCCCGAGCAGCTCGACGAGGCCATCATCACGCGCGGGCGCGACGCGGTGCGTTTCTTCCTGATTTCTCGCAAGGCCGACACGGAATTCGTGTTCGATATCGATCTCGCGCTGAAGCAGAACGACGAGAATCCGGTCTACTACGTGCAGTACGCGCATGCGCGGATCTGCTCGGTGCTCAACGAGTGGAAGTCGCGCCACGGCGCCGACGAGGCGATCCTGCCGGGCGCGGACCTCTCCCCGCTCGACAGCAAGCCGGCCGCCTCGCTGCTGCAGAAGCTCGCCGAGTACCCCGAGATGCTCACGCACGCGGCCGGCGAACTCGCGCCGCACGCGGTGGCCTTCTACCTGCGCGACCTCGCGGGCGAGTTTCACTCGTTCTACAATGCGGAGCGCGTGCTCGTCGACGACGAGGCGCAACGCACCGCGCGCATCGCGCTGCTGGCCGCGACGCGCCAGGTGCTCGCGAACGGTCTCGCGGTGCTCGGCGTGTCCTCGCCGAGCAAGATGTAAAGCCGCCGGGCCGGGCTCCAGACGGTCGCGCCGCCGCGCGCGACCGTGCCACGAATCCCGTTTCACGACTCTTTTAGCAGGTGACTCAAGCAATGGCACAACCGCGCCGCACGTCGAAACCGTCGAAACAAGCCGGAGGAACCTTTCTTGGCATCGTGCTGGGCCTGATCGTCGGCCTCGCGATCGCCGTGGTGGTCGCGCTCTACATCACGCGCGCGCCCTCGCCGTTCGTCTCGAAGGTCGCCCCGCCGGCCGACAACGGCGCGAGCGGCGCCAGCCAGCCGCAGCAGTTCGACCCGAACCGCGCGCTGCAGGGCAAGACGCCGGGCCAGCCGGTGCCGCAGGCCGCCCAGCCGGCCCCGCCCAATACCGCGCCGGGCCAGGCCGCCAACCAGACCCAGCCGCCGCTGCTGCCCGAGCCGCAGATCGTCGAGGTGCCGGGTTCGAACGGCACGCAGAACAGCAATCCGCAGCCGTCCTCGGACGACAACGGCATCGCCGTGGCGCCCAGGCCCGCCGACAACACGCCGCCTGCGAAGAAGCCGCAAGCCACCGCATCCACGCCTTCCTCGTCGTCCTCGCAGCAGAAGCCGGCCCAGCAGGCCGCCAAGCCGACCTCCTCGGCCCAGGCGGGCAACGCCCCGGCCAAGCCGACTTCCGGCGCGAACCCGGCCGACGCCAACAGCGGCTACTTCCTGCAGGTGGGCGCCTACAAGACCGAGGCCGACGCCGAGCAGCAGCGCGCGCGCCTGGGCTTCCAGGGCTTCGAGTCGAAGGTCTCCAAGCGCGATGTCAGCGGCGTCACGTACTATCGCGTGCGCGTCGGCCCGTTCAACAAGTTCGACGACATGAACTCCGCGCGCCAGCGGCTGTCCGATGCCGGTGTCGACACCGCGGTGATCCGCTTCACGAAACAGTAAGCCGGCCGGCCCGATCCGGTCCCATGCAACCGTTCGAAATCCCAACATGAAAAAACTGTTCAGCACGCTGTTCCTGTCCCTGAGCCTGGCGGCCGGCATCGTGGCGCAGTCCGCCTCGGCCGCGCCGGTGGCCGGCAAGGACTACGAGGTGATGAAGTCGCCGCAGCCGATCTCGGCGCCGGCCGGCAAGGTCGAGGTGATCGAGTTCTTCTGGTACGGCTGCCCGCACTGCTACGAGTTCGAGCCGACGCTCGAGGCCTGGGTCAAGAAGCAGGGCGACAACATCGTCTTCAAGCGCGTGCCGGTCGCCTTCCGCGACGACTTCCTGCCGCACTCGGCGATGTACTACACGCTCAACGCGCTCGGCGTGGCCGAGAAGGACACGCCGGCCGTGTTCAACGCGATCCACAAGCAGAAGAACTACCTGCTCACGCCGCAGGCGCAGGCCGACTTCCTGGCCACGCAAGGCATCGACAAGCAGAAGTACCTGGCCACCTACAACTCGTTCACGGTGCAGGGGCAGGTCAAGCAGTCGGGCGAACTGGCCAAGACCTACGACATCCAGGGCGTGCCGACCATCGTGATCCAGGGCAAGTACAAGTCGGGTCCGTCCTACACGGGCAGCGAGGCAGGCACGCCGCCGGTGCTCGACTGGATCGTCCAGCAGGTCAAGGACAAGAAGCTGTAATCCCCACGCCCGAGGCGCCGGCATGACCGCTCCCCCGAAGGTCTTCATCACCGGCGCCTCGAGCGGCCTGGGCCTCGCGCTCGCCGAGGCCTATGCCCGCCAGGGCGCCACGCTCGGCCTGGTGGCCCGCCGCGGCGAGAGCCTCGCCGAATTCGCGCGGCGCCATCCCGATCTTCCCATCTCGATCCATCCCGCCGACGTGCGCGACGCCGCCGCCCTGCAGGCCGCGGCCGACGCCTTCGTGGCCGCGCACGGCTGGCCCGACGTGGTGATCGCCAATGCCGGCATCAGCAAGGGAGCGATCACCGGCGAAGGCGACCTGGCGGCCTTCCGCGAGATCATGGACGTCAACTACTACGGCATGGTGGCCAGCTTCGAGCCCTTCGTGGCGGCCATGAAGGCCGCGCGGCGCGGCACCCTGGTCGGCGTGGCGAGCGTGGCCGGCGTGCGCGGCCTGCCCGGCTCGGGCGCCTACAGCGCCTCGAAATCGGCGGCGATCAAGTACCTGGAGGCGCTGCGCGTCGAGCTGCGGCCCTCGCGGGTCGGCGTGGTCACCATCGCGCCCGGCTACATCCGCACGCCGATGACCGAGCACAATCCCTATCCGATGCCCTTCCTGATGGATGCGGAGCGCTTCGCCGAGCGCGCGCTGCGCGCCATCGCGGCGCAGGACGCGTTCCGCGTGATTCCCTGGCAGATGGGCCTGGTCGCGAAGATCCTGCATGTCGCGCCGCGCTGGCTCTACGACCGCCTGTTCGAGAAGGCGCCGCGCAAGCCGCGCGCGCCGGGCCCCAAGGCCGAGGGCTGAGGCCCGGCCGGCTCGCGCGCGACCTCGCGACGGCGCCGGCTCCCGGGCGGAAGCCCTGCCGGTCACGCGCGGCTTCGCGACGACGCCCGCTCCGGGGCCGAAGCTCTGCCGGCTCGCGCGACTTCGCGAAGACGCCGGCTCCATCACCGAAGCCCGGCCGATCCCACCTCGCAAGCCCGCGATGGCGCCGGCGCCACGTCGATCCGGGCGCCTTCGCGGCGCCCTTCTCCGCCCCGGCAGGCGCCGCGCCGCGATGGCCGACGCCTTTCTGATACGCGCTCACGCCCGGCGCGCTTTGACGGTATGCTAGTCGACCGATGCCCGGGAGCTGCATGGCCGTCGCCGCCCGGCACGCCGATAACAGACACTGCCACGTGGGAGATCTCATGCGTTTCACGACGTTCGCCGCCGCCGCGCTGATTGCGGCCCCGCTCGCCGCCGCCCCGCTCATCGCTCTGGCCAAGCCGCTCACGGTCTGTACCGAAGCGAGCCCGGACGGCTTCGACGTGGTGCAGTACAACTCGCTCGTCACCACCAACGCCTCGGCCGACGTGATCTTCAACACGCTGGTGTCCTACGACGAGGCGAGCAAGAAGGTGGTGCCCTCGCTGGCCGACAAGTGGGACGTCAGCGCCGACGGCCGCACCGTGACCTTCCACCTGCGCCCGAACGTGGCCTTCCAGACCACCGAGGACTTCAAGCCGACGCGCGCCCTGAACGCCGACGACGTGGTGTTCACCTTCAGCCGCATGCTCGACAACGACAATCCCTGGCACAAGGTGGCCGGCGCGAGCGGCTTCCCGCACGCGCAGTCGATGGGCCTGGTGAAGCTGGTGAAGTCGGTCTCGAAGGTGGACGAGCAGACCGTGAAGTTCGAACTGAACGAGCCGAACGCGACCTTCGTGCCGATCCTGACGATGGGCTTCGCCTCGATCTACTCGGCCGAATACGCGGACCAGCTGCTCAAGGCGGGCCGCCAGCAGGACCTCAACGCCAAGCCGGTCGGCACCGGCCCCTTCGTGCTGAAGAGCTACACCAAGGACGCGCTGATCCGCTACGAGGTGAACCCGAGCTACTGGGGCAGCAAGCCCAAGGTCGACCGCCTGATCTACGCGATCACGCCCGACGCCTCGGTGCGCGCGCAGAAGGTCAAGGCCGGCGAATGCCAGATCGCGCTGTCGCCCAAGCCGCAGGACGTGGCCGCCGCCAAGGCCGACAAGGCGCTGAAGGTGGTCGAGACGCCGGCCTTCATGACCGCCTTCGTCGCGCTCAACACCGAGCACAAGCCGCTCGACAACCCGAAGGTGCGCGAGGCGCTGAACCTCGCCTTCGATCGCGCGACCTACCTGAAGGTGGTGTTCGACAATACCGCGACGCCGGCCGTGAACCCGTATCCGCCCAACACCTGGAGCTACGCGAAGTCGATCTCGGCCTATCCCTACGATCCGGCCAAGGCCAAGCAGTTGCTGGCCCAGGCGGGCTTCCCGAACGGCTTCTCGACCACCATCTGGGTGCGCCCGACGGGCAGCGTGCTGAACCCGAACCCGAAGGCCGGCGCGGAACTGCTGCAGGCCGATTTCGCCAAGATCGGCGTGAAGGCCGAGGTCAAGGTGATCGAGTGGGGCGAGCTGATCAAGCAGGCCAAGCTCGGCCAGCATGACATGCTGTTCATGGGCTGGGCCGGCGACAACGGCGATCCGGACAACTACCTGTCGCCGCTGTTCAGCTGCAATGCGGTGAAGTCGGGCATCAACTTCGCGCGCTACTGCGATCCGCAGCTCGACAAGCTGATCGCCGACGGCAAGGAAACCCCGGACCTGGCCAAGCGCACCAAGGCCTATGAAGCCGCGCAGAAGATCATCCACGACCAGGCGCTGTGGATCCCGCTCGGCTACCCGACCGCCTCGGCGATCACGCGGCCGAACGTGAGCGGTTATCACGTCAGCCCGTTCGGGCGCCAGCACTTCGATACGGTCGCGGTGCAGTAAGCCTTCCCGCCGCTGTCGCGGGCGAGCGACGGATTCCTCCGCCTCGCTTGCCCGCTGTCTCGACCCGGCCCGCGCGCGCGATGCGCCGGGCCGCCTGCCCTCAGCCCCGCGCCGGCCGGAAGCGGAACACGCCCGCTTCGTCCACCTCGCGCCGCAATTCCCCCGCGTGCCAGAGCAGGTGCAGATGCGCGATCGCCTCGCCCAGCGCGAAGGTCAGCTGATGCACGTCCAGCTCGCGGCGGCGGAACATGATCGGCACCACGTCGGCGGCGCTGGCCGGCCGCTCGGCGCAGAGCTGGCGCACCTCGTCGAGCCGCGCCGCATGATGCTCGCGCAACTGCCCGATGCGGGTGCGCACGCCGCGGAACGGCTTGCCGTGCGAGGGCAGCACCAGCGTGTCGGCGGCCATCGGCTCGTAGCGGCCGAGCGAGTCGAGATAGAGCTGGAGCGGGTTCGCCTCCGGCTCGAGGTCGAACACCGAGACATTGGTCGAGATGCGCGGCAGCACCATGTCGCCCGAGATCAGCAGCGCCTCGTCGGCGCAGTGCAGCGCGCAATGTTCGGGAGAATGGCCGAAGCCCGTCACCACCTGCCAGCGGCGCGCGCCGATGGTGAGCGTGTCGCCCTCGCGCAGGCGCCGATAGCGCGCCGGCACGGCGGGCACCAGGTCCGAGTAGTAGCTGTTGCGGTTGCGCAGCTTGTCGAGCTTGGCCTGGTCGGTCAGGCCGTGGCGCGCGAAGTGCTCGGCCGCGGCGGCACCGCCCGCGTTCGAGCCGTTGCCGGCCGCCATCACTTGGCCGAACATGAATTCGCCCAGCGTCATCCACAGCCGCACCTGCCAGCGCCGGCGCTCGCCGCCCTCGCAGATCCAGTTGGCCAGGCCGAGGTGGTCGGGATGGCAATGCGTGACCAGCACGCGCAGCACCGGCAGGCCATCGAGATGCGTGTCGAACACCTGCTCCCAGTGGCGGCGGATCTCGTCCGACGAAATTCCGCAGTCAATCACGGTCCAGCCCGCCTGCCCGTCGATCTCGTCGCGCAGCAGCCACAGGTTGATGTGGTCGAGCGAGAACGGCAGCGGCATGCGCAGCCAGCGCACGCCCGGCGCGACCTCCAGGAACTCGCCCGCGGCGGGCAGGGTGTCGGCGAACGGGTAGTCGAGTTGGTGTTCCAATGCGTTCATGGCGTCTCGTCGGTTCTTCATGGGCCGCCTGGCGCGGCGTGGGGAGCCCTGCGATTCTAGCGCGTGCGCCGCAACATCGTCGGCGCGCCGCGCCGGGCGCGATCGCGCCCCATCGCGCCGTGGCGGCCGTCCCGCCGCATGACGCACCGCGGTACCGCGCGGCGCACGAAAAAAGTTCGTGCCACGTTCACGCCCGAACCGCGCCGCTTGCCGGCAGATGCCCGATTCGTCGCCCTATGTCGCCGAACGTCGGCGATCCGGCCCCGGGCGACGCTCGGCAACCCGCTCGCGAGGGCGCGGTTTCGGCGCGGCGCGGCGGTAAAATAGCGCCTCGCCCCCGCCACGAGCCCGGACGGACCATGCACCACTTCCCCAAACTGCTGTCGTCGCAAATCGGCTTCGATCTCGCCCAGGCCATGCTGGAGCATTTCGATCGCCATTACCGGACCTTCCGGGACGCGGCCGTCGAGGCGAAGGCGCGGTTCGAGGCGGCCGACTGGCACGGCCTGCAGCGGCTCGGGCGCGAGCGCATCACCTCCTACGACGATCGCGTGCGCGAATGCGTGGTCTGCCTGGAAGACGAATACGACGCGGCCGGCCTCGACGACGAGGTCTGGCAGCAGATCAAGCTCCATTACATCGGGCTCCTGACTTCGCACCTGCAGCCCGAATGCGCGGAAACCTTCTTCAATTCGGTGTGCTGCAAGATCCTGCACCGCTCGTATTTCCACAACGACTTCATCTTCGTGCGCCCGGCGATCTCGACCGAGTACCTGGAGAACGCCGCGCCGGCCGCCAAGCCCACCTACCGCGCCTACTACCCGGCGCGCGACGGGCTGCCCGCCACGCTCGAGCGGATCGTCACGAACTTCCAGCTCGGCGTGCCCTTCGAGGATCTCTCTCGCGACACGGCCTGTCTGCTGCAGGCGATCGACGACGAGTTCGGCGCCTTCGACGAGGCCTTCAACTTCCAGATCCACGTGCTGTCCTCGCTGTTCTTCCGCAACAAGGGCGCCTGGATCGTCGGGCGCATCGTCAACGGCGAGCGCACCCTGCCCTTCGCGGTGCCGCTGCGCCATACCGGCGCCGGCACGCTCGCGCTCGACACGGTGCTGCTGCGCCGCGAGCAGCTGCAGGTGATCTTCGGCTTCTCGCATTCCTACTTCCTGGTCGACATGGACGTGCCCTCGGCCTATGTCGAGTTCCTCGGCACGCTGATGCCGGGCAAGCCGAAGGCCGAGATCTACACCTCGCTGGGCCTGCAGAAGCAGGGCAAGAACCTGTTCTATCGCGACCTGCTGCACCATCTCTCGCATTCGAGCGACCGCTTCGTGATCGCGCCCGGCATCAAGGGCATGGTGATGCTGGTGTTCACGCTGCCCTCGTTCCCCTATGTGTTCAAGGCGATCAAGGACCGCTTCCCGCCGCCCAAGGACACCACGCGCGAACGCATCATGGAGAAGTACCAGCTGGTCAAGCGCCACGACCGGCTCGGCCGCATGGCCGACACGCTCGAATACTCGAGCGTCGCGCTGCCGCTGGCGCGGCTCGACGAGACGCTGCTGCGCGAGCTGGAGAAGGAGGCGCCCTCGCTGCTCGAATACGAGGGCGACAGCGTGGTGATCCGGCATCTGTACATCGAGCGCCGCATGACGCCGCTGAACCTGTACCTGCAGCACGGCAGCGACGCCGAGATCGCGCACGGCGTGAAGGAATACGGCAACGCGGTCAAGGAGCTGATCCAGGCCAACATCTTCCCCGGCGACATGCTCTACAAGAATTTCGGCGTGACGCGCCACGGCCGCGTGGTGTTCTACGACTACGACGAGATCGAGTACCTGACCGACTGCCAGGTGCGCCGCGTGCCGCCGCCGCGCAACGAGGAAGATGAAATGTCGGACGAACCCTGGTACCCGGTCGGCCCGCGCGACATCTTTCCCGAAACCTACGGGCCCTTCCTGCTCGGCGATCCGCGCGTGCGCGAGGCCTTCCTCGCGCAGCACCCGGATTTCTTCGAGCCCGCGCTCTGGCAGGACAGCCAGGCGCGCGTGCTGGGCGGCGAGCTGCCCGACTTTTTCCCGTACGACCCGTCCCTGCGCTTTCGCGCGCGCTACCCGGAACGCTACGCGCGGCCCGCCGACGCGCAGCGCGCCGCCTGAGCGCCAGGACCGAACCGAATCCCGGCTTCACGACTTCAACCGATCAACAGCACGCAACAGACCAAACGGACCTCGCGATGAATACCAACGATCACCCGCTCGCCCACCTGTTCGAGAACAACGACGCCTGGGTCAAGCGCAAGCTCGCCGACGACCCGCAATTCTTCGAACGCCTGAAGGACCAGCAGGCGCCCGAATACCTGTGGATCGGCTGCTCCGATTCGCGCGTGCCCGCCAACCAGATCATCGGCCTGCCGCCGGGCGAGGTGTTCGTCCATCGCAACATCGCCAACGTGGTGGTGCACACCGACCTCAACTGCCTGTCGGTGCTGCAGTTCGCGGTCGACATCCTGAAGGTCAAGCACATCATGGTGGTCGGCCACTACGGCTGCTCGGGCGTGAACGCCGCGCTCACCAACCGCCGCGTCGGGCTGGCCGACAACTGGCTGCACCACGTGCAGGACGTGCGCGACAAGCACGCCGGGCTGCTCGACCAGTGGCCGGTGGGCGAGGCGCGCTACCGCCGCCTGATCGAGCTGAACGCGATCGAGCAGGTGGTCAACGTGTGCCGCACCACCATCGTCAACGATGCCTGGACGCGCGGCCAGCCGCTCACCGTGCACGGCCTGGTCTACGGCGTGCACGACGGCCGCATGCGCAACCTCGGCATGGCCGTGTCGGCCGCCGACGAACTCGCCAGCGTCCACCAGCGCTGCGTCGAGACGCTCTCGGCCGGGCGCGCCAGCTCGAGCGACGACAACGACATGGTCGCGGCCGACGCGGCGCAACTGGCCGACGTCGCGGAACAGGTCGCGAAAACACTCAAGGAGACGAAACATGACCAATGCTGAACATGATCCGGTAGTGATCGCCGCGGCGGCCCGCACGGCCATCGCGAGCTTCCAAGGCGCCTTCGCCACGCAGGGCGCGCCGCAGCTCGGCAGCGCGGCGATCGCCGCGGCGCTGGCGCGCTCGGGCCTGGCCGCCGAGCAGGTCGACGAGGTGGTGATGGGCTGCGTGCTGCCGGCCGGCCAGGGCCAGGCGCCGGCGCGCCAGGCCGCGCTCGGCGCGCAACTGCCGCAGGCCACCGGCTGCACCACCGTCAACAAGATGTGCGGCTCCGGCATGCGCGCGGCGATGTTCGCGCACGACATGCTGCTGGCCGGCTCCGCCCAGGTGATCGTGGCGGGCGGCATGGAGAGCATGACCAATGCGCCCTACCTGCTGCCCAAGGCGCGCGGCGGGATGCGCATGGGCCACGGCCAGGTGCTCGACCACATGTTCCTCGACGGCCTGGAGGACGCCTACGACAAGGGCCGCCTGATGGGCAGCTTCGCCGACGAGTGCGCGGCCGAATACGGCTTCACGCGCGAGGCGCAGGATGCCTATGCCATCGAGTCGCTGGCGCGCGCGAAACGCGCCAACGAGGACGGCTCGTTCGGCTGGGAAATCGCACCCTTGACGATCGCCGGCAGGAAGGGCGAAACCGTGGTGGCGCGCGACGAGCAGCCGTTCAGCGCCAACCCCGACAAGATCCCCACGCTGAAGCCCGCGTTCGGC
Source organism: Burkholderia sp. Cy-637 (assembly GCF_011753175.1). Classification (NCBI taxonomy): domain Bacteria; kingdom Pseudomonadati; phylum Pseudomonadota; class Betaproteobacteria; order Burkholderiales; family Burkholderiaceae; genus Burkholderia; species Burkholderia sp. Cy-637. The sequence continues at coordinate 20,933 of NZ_VWWC01000045.1, forward strand.
CCGAACGGCACGGTGACGGCGGCCAATGCCTCGTCGATCTCCGACGGCGCCGCCGCGCTGGTGATGATGCGCGCCTCCACCGCCGAGCGCCTGGGCGCCGCGCCGCTGGCGCGGGTGGTCGGCCACAGCACCTTCGCGCAGGCCCCGGCGCGCTTCGCCACCGCGCCGGTGGGCGCGCTGCAGCGCCTGTTCGAGCGCACCGGCTGGCGGCCTTCCGACGTCGACCTGTTCGAGATCAACGAGGCCTTCGCGGTGGTGGCGATGGCCGCCATGAAGGAACACGGGCTGCCGCACGAGCGCGTCAACGTCAACGGCGGCGCCTGCGCGCTGGGCCACCCGATCGGCGCCTCCGGCGCGCGCATCCTGGTCACCCTGCTCGGCGCGCTGCGCGCGCGCGGCGGCAAGCGCGGCGTGGCCAGCCTCTGCATCGGCGGCGGCGAGGCCACCGCGATGGCGATCGAGCTGGTCTGAGCCCACGGCGCGGCGCGCGGGCGGCGCCATTGCAGCCGCCCGCGCGCCGCGCCGCCCGCTTCAAGCAAGGAGAACGATTCGATGAAAACCGTCCTGATCGTCGGCGCCTCGCGCGGCCTCGGCAGGGAATTCGTGCGCCAGTACCGGCGCGACGGCTGGAACGTGCTGGCCACCGCGCGCGACGCGGCCTCGCTCGACGCGCTGCGCGCGCTCGGCGCGACCGCCCACGCGCTCGACGTGACCGATCCCGCCCAACTCGCCGGCTTCGGCTGGAAGCTCGAAGGCGAGCGGCTCGACGCGGCGGTGGTGGTGTCGGGCGTCTACGGCCCGCGCACCCAGGGCGTGGAGACCATCGACGCGGCCGACTTCGACGCCGTGATGCACACCAACGTGCTCGGCCCGATGCAGCTGCTGCCGATCCTGCTGCCGATGGTCGAGGACGCACAGGGCGTGCTGGCCTTCGTGTCGAGCCGGATGGGCAGCACCGGCGGCATCAGCGGCACCACCGGCTGGCTGTATCGCGCCAGCAAGGCCGCCCTCAACAACGTGGTGCGGGTGGCCGCGCTGCAGACGCGCGAGGCCACCTGCCTGTCGCTGCATCCCGGCTGGGTGCGCACCGACATGGGCGGCGGCGACGCCGCGCTCGACGCCGAAACCAGCGTGACCGGCATGCGCCGCGTGCTGGCCAGGGCCGCGGCCGACCGCGCCGCCGCCAACGGCCGCTTCTTCCAGTACGACGGCGCCGAGCTGGAGTGGTGAGCGCGATGAACGAACGTTCCACCGAGGCTTCCCGCCCCACTTCGTCCACAGCCGCCGGGCGCCCGGTACTGTGCCCCTGCGGCGGCGCGCAACCGGGCCGGCGGCCCGAGCGCGCGCCGGCCTACGCGGCCTGCTGCGGCCCGCTGATCGATGCCGGCACGCCGGCGCCGAACGCCTGGCAACTGATGCGTTCGCGCTACACCGCCTACGTGCTCGGCGAGACGGCCTACCTGCGCGCCACCTGGGATCCGGCCACCTGCCCGGCCGATCTCGAGGCCGGCGACGGCCCGCGCTGGCTCGGCCTCGACATCAAGCGCTTCGCCGAGCAGGACGCCGCCCACGCCGTGGTGGAGTTCGTGGCGCGCTACAAGGACGGCTCGCGCGCGCACCGGCTGCACGAGACCAGCCGCTTCTCGCGCGACGAGCACGGAATCTGGCGCTATATCGACGGCAATGTAAGCGAACGCTGAGTCAACGCCACCGCGGCGGAGGAAGGGTTATTCCCGCATTGCACAAGCCGAATTTGTCGGGCTAGGATGGACCCGGTTTCAAACGAAATGGGTCGCGGGAATCGACATGGTGTTTCGCAAGGTGTTAGCAGCTTGGATGGCGGCGTCTCTGCTGTCGGCCGCCCAGGCCGGCACCTTGTCCGCTGCCGCGGCCTCCCCCGACGCGATCGCGTCGCCCGCCCCGACTTCCTCCACGGCCTCGCTGGCCGGCGCCGAACGGTTCGACTACAACGAACCGGGGCTGCCGCAGATCACGGCCGACATGAACGAGCAGATCATCCGGATCCCCGCCGATCGCGACGGTTCGGTGATGCTCGAAGCCACCGTCTTCAAGCCCAACGGCCCCGGGCCGTTCCCGCTGGTGGTGTTCAACCACGGCAAGAACCCCGGCGACCTGCACGACCAGCCGCGCAGCCGGCCGGTCGCCTTCGCGCGGGAGTTCGTGCGCCGCGGTTACGCGGTGGTGGCGCCGAACCGCGAGGGTTTCGCGGGCTCGGGCGGCACCTACGTGCAGGAAGGCTGCGACGTCGAACGCAACGGCATGGCGCAGGCGCGCGACGTGTCCGCCACGGTCGACTACATGGCCAAGCAGCCCTACGTGGACGCCAACCGCATCGTGGTGGCCGGCACCTCGCACGGCGGGCTGGTCTCGCTGGCCTACGGCACGGTCGCGGCCAAGGGCGTGAAGGGCATCATCAACTTCTCCGGCGGCCTGCGCCAGGATCTCTGCGACGGCTGGCAGAAGAACCTGGTGGGCGCCTTCGACACCTACGGCGAAAAGACCCAGGTGCCCTCGCTGTGGATGTACGGCGACAACGATTCGGTCTGGTCGCCGGCCCTGGTCGAACGGCTGCGCGAGGCCTATGTCTCGCACGGCGCGAGCACCCTGTTCGTCGACTACGGCAGCTACAAGGACGACGCGCACCGGCTGATCGTCGACCGCGACGGCGTGCCGATCTGGTGGCCCTCGGTCAACGCCTTCCTCAGCGAGCTGCACATGCCGACTACGGTGCTCTATGCCGTGGCCTGCCCGCACATGCCTTCCGCCTCGGGTTACGCCTCGATCGACGCCGTCGACGCGGTGCCCTACCTCGACGCCGCCGGCCGCGAAGGCTATCGCCACTTCCTGAACCAGCATCCGAGCCGCGCCTTCGCGGTGTCGGCCGAAGGCGCCTGGTCCTGGGCCGAGGGCGGCGACGACCCGATGGCGCTCGCGCTCGAGAACTGCCGCAAGCAGGGCACCGGCGCCTGCCGGCTCTATGCCGTCGACAACCACGTGGTCTGGCATGCCAACGAAGGCACGGCCACGGCCGAGGCGGTCACGCCGGCCGACGGCGCCACCCACGCACTGGCCAGCCGCTGAGCGGCGCGTCCTAGCCCCCATTGCACACACGGCGAGACCTTCCCGGCCTCGCCGTTTTGCCGTCTGCGTCACCGTTCCCGCTTCACGCCCACCTTGCGCCCATCCCGCGCTGACCTCGCCCCGTCACGTCCTTCGACGACACTTCGCCTGATCGCCCGTGCTCCGGGGCGCCTCGCGCACGACAGCCGCATCGATCCCTCCCTTTTTCGTCGCGAACCTCCCGCGCCGCTTCCCCTCGATTTCCGTCCGTCGGGTGGCGCCACTTTGCCGTCGTCATCTGCACGCTATCCCGGGCATCGCGCCCGAACCGTCGCGAGCACCCCAAAACCTCGCGCAACTCCATGCCCAGCAAGGCTCCGCACGTTTGTAACCAATGCTGCGCGAGGCCCGGAATCGCGCTAATCTCTGGCCCGTTTTGGTTTTGCACGCAGGCGCGTCAACGGCCGTCGCGGGGCGGATATCGCCCGCCGGCCGCCGCCTCGATGGACCGGCGCGGGGCCGCTGCCGCGGTTCCACCCGAATCTCGTCCGAATCCCGCCGCGCCGCGTCCCGTTCCGGAGCCGTTTTGAGCACACAACCCGACGACTGGGTTGCGCGCAGCCTGCGCGCAGTCTGGCACCCCTGTACGCAGATGAAGCACCACGAGCGCATGCCGCTCGTGCCGGTGGCGCGCGGCGCCGGCCCCTGGCTGTACGACCGCGACGGCGCGCGCTACCTGGACGCGATCAGCTCCTGGTGGGTGAACCTGTTCGGCCATGCCAACCCGCGTATCAATGCCGCGCTGAAGGACCAGCTCGACACGCTGGAGCACGCCATGCTGGCCGGCTGCACGCACGAGCCCGCCATCGAGCTGGCCGAGCGCCTCGCCGCGCTCACGCGGCACACGCTCGGCCACGCCTTCTTCGCCTCGGACGGCGCCTCGGCCGTCGAGATCGCCCTGAAGATGAGCTTCCACGCCTGGCGCAACGCCGGCCGCGGCGAGAAGCGCGAATTCGTCTGCGTGGCGAACGGCTATCACGGCGAGACCATCGGCGCGCTCGGCGTGACCGACGTCGCCCTGTTCAAGGACGCCTACGACCCGCTGATCCGCCACGCCCACGTGGTGGCCTCGCCCGACGCGCGCCAGGCCGAGCCCGGAGGGGCCGCGGCCGAGGTGGCCGCGCGCGCGCTGGCCGCGGTGGAGCAGTTGTTCGCCGAGCGCGCCGGCGCGATCGCCGCGCTGATCGTCGAGCCGCTGGTGCAGTGCGCGGCCGGCATGGCGATGCACGACGCGTCCTACGTGAGCGGGCTGCGCGCGCTTTGCGACCGCTACCAGGTGCACCTGATCGCCGACGAGATCGCGGTGGGCTGCGGCCGCACCGGCACCTTCTTCGCCTGCGAGCAGGCCGGCGTGTGGCCCGACTTCCTGTGCCTGAGCAAGGGCATCAGCGGCGGCTACCTGCCGCTCTCGCTGGTGCTCTCGCGCGATGCGATCTACCAGGCCTTCTACGACGACGACACCGCGCGCGGCTTCCTGCATTCGCATTCCTACACGGGCAATCCGCTGGCCTGCCGCGCCGCGCTCGCCACGCTCGATCTGTTCGACAGCGACGACGTGCTGGCGGCCAATGCGCGCAAGTCGGCGCGCCTGCGCGAGGCGCTCGCGCCGCTCGCCGAGCGCGACGAGGTGCGCCACCTGCGCCAGCGCGGCACCATCCTGGCCTTCGACGTCGCGCTCGAGGCCGAGCAGGCGCGCGGTTTCTCGCGCCGCTTCTTCGAGCAGGCGCTCAGGCACGAACTGCTGCTGCGCCCGATCGGCACCAGCGTCTACCTGATGCCGCCCTACGTGCTCGACGACGGGCAGATCGACTGGCTGGCCGCGCAAACGCGCGCCACGCTCGACGCCACGCTCGCGGAGGTGCGCGCATGAGCACGCCGAACCCGCCGAGCCTGCTTGCCGCGCTCGAACGCGGCCTGGCCGAGATCGACGCGCAAGGGCTGCGCCGCGTGCGCCGCACCGCCGACAGCGCCTGCGGCGCGCGCATGACGGTGGACGGCCGCGAGATCGTCAGCTTCGCCAGCAACGACTACCTGGGCCTGGCCGCGCATCCGGCGCTGGTCGAGGCCTTCGCCGAGGGCGCGCGCCGCTACGGCTCCGGCAGCGGCGGCTCGCACCTGCTGGGCGGCCATTCGCGCGCGCATGCGCGGCTCGAGGACGAGCTGGCCGACTTCTCCGGCGGCTTCTGCGCCGCGCCGCGCGCGCTCTACTTCAGCACCGGCTACATGGCCAACCTGGCCGCGCTGACGGCGCTGACCGGCCGCGGGGCCGAGATCTTCTCCGACTCGCTGAACCATGCCTCGCTGATCGACGGCACGCGCCTGTCGCGCGCCGAGATCAGCGTCTATCCGCATGGCGACATGGACGCGCTGGCCGCGCAGCTCGCCGCCTCGACGGCCGAGACCAAGCTGATCGTGTCCGACACGGTGTTCAGCATGGACGGCACCATTGCCCCGCTGCAGCGGCTGGTGGCCCTGGCCGAGGCGCATGGCGCGTGGCTGGTGATCGACGACGCGCACGGCTTCGGCGTGCTCGGCCCGCAAGGGCGCGGCGCGCCGGCCGCCTATGGGCTGCGCTCCGAGCACCTGATCTACGTCGGCACGCTCGGCAAGGCCGCCGGCGTGGCCGGCGCCTTCGTGATCGCGCACGAAACCGTGATCGAGTGGATGATCCAGCGCGCGCGCAGCTACATCTTCACCACCGCCGCGCCGCCCTCGGTGGCGCACGCCGTGTCGGCCAGCCTCGCGCTGATCGGCGGCGAGGAAGGCGAGGCGAGGCGCGCGCACCTGGCCGCGCTGATCGAGCGCACCCGCGAGATCCTGCGCAATACGCGCTGGCAGCCGATCGACTCGCGCACCGCCGTGCAGCCGCTGGTGATCGGCGAGAACGACGCGACCCTGGCCGCGATGCGGGCGATGGACCAGCACGGCCTGTGGGTGCCGGCGATCCGCCCGCCCACCGTGCCGGCCGGCACCTCGCGGCTGCGCGTGTCGCTGTCGGCCGCGCACGACTTCGCGGACCTGGCCCGGCTCGAGGCCGCGTTGAGCGCCGCTGGCGCGGCGGAGGCGGCGGCATGAGCGCGTCTTCCACCTCCTCGACGTTGTCCTGCTTCGTCACCGGCACCGATACCGAGATCGGCAAGACCTTCGTGTCGGCCGCGCTGCTGCACGGCTTCGCGCGGCACGGCCTGCGCGCCGCCGCGATGAAGCCGATCGCGGCCGGTGCCGAAGAACGGGATGGCGTGCTGCACAACGAGGACGCCGACCAGCTCGACGCGGCCGCCAACGTCGCGCTGCCGCCCGCGATCCGCACGCCCTTCATGATGAAGGCGCCGGCCGCGCCGCATATCGTGGCCGCGCAAGAAGGCGTGAAGCTGGAGATCGGCACCATCCTGGCCGCGCACGCGCAAGCCTGCCGGGCCGCCGAGGTGGTGGTGGTCGAGGGCGTGGGCGGCTTTCGCGTGCCGCTCGACGACACGCTCGACACCGCCGACCTGGCGGTGGCGCTGAAGCTGCCGGTGGTGCTGGTGGTCGGCGTGCGGCTCGGCTGCATCAACCACGCGCTGCTCACCGCCGACGCGATCGCCGCGCGCGGGCTGCGCATCGCCGGCTGGGTGGCCAACCGCGTCGACCCGGCCATGCTCTATGCCGACCAGAACATCGCCACCGTCGCGCAATGGCTCGCGCGCGAGCACGATGCGCCGCTGATCGGCGAGATTCCCCACATGACGCCGCCGCGGGCAGAGCAAGCCGCGGCGGCACTCGACATCGAACGGCTGCTGGCGGCGCTTCGCGGCGCGAACGCCGCGCGGCCCTGAACGACAACCGCTGATCCCCGACCCTACCGAGGACCCGACCATGACCCAAGCCCAAACCGTGAGCACCGACGCGAGCATCGCACCCGCAGCCGCGCCCGCAGCCGTTCCCGTGGCCGCGCCGGTATCGCCGCGCTGGCGCGTCGCCGACGTCGTCAAGCTCTACGAACTGCCCTTCAACGACCTGCTGTTCCGCGCCCAGCAGGTGCATCGCGAGCACTTCGACGCGAACGCGATCCAGCTCTCCACCCTGCTGTCGATCAAGACCGGCGGCTGCGAGGAGGATTGCGGCTACTGCTCGCAGTCCTCGCATCACGAGACCGAGCTGAAGGCCAGCAAGCTGATGGACGTGAGCGCGGTGCTCGACGCCGCGCGCGCGGCCAAGGCCAACGGCGCGACGCGCTTCTGCATGGGCGCCGCCTGGCGCAGCCCGAAGGAGCGCCATATCGAGCCGCTCACCGAGATGATCCGCGGCGTGAAGGAGATGGGCCTGGAGACCTGCATGACGCTGGGCATGCTGGAGGACGAGCAGGCGCAGGCGCTCTCGGAAGCCGGCCTCGACTACTACAACCACAACCTCGACACCTCGCCCGAGTTCTACGGCCAGGTGATCTCGACGCGCACCTACCAGGACCGGCTCGACACGCTCGACCGGGTGCGCGACGCGGGCATCAACGTCTGCTGCGGCGGCATCATCGGCATGGGCGAATCGCGCCGCGAGCGCGCCGGGCTGATCACCCAGCTCGCCAACATGAACCCGTATCCGGAATCGGTGCCGATCAACAACCTGGTGGCGATCAAGGGCACGCCGCTGGAAGGCACCGCGCCGCTCGATCCGCTGGAGTTCGTGCGCACCATCGCGGTGGCGCGCATCACCATGCCGAAGGCGATGGTGCGGCTGTCGGCCGGGCGCGAGCAGCTCGACGACTCGATGCAGACGCTGTGCTTCCTGGCCGGCGCGAACTCGATGTTCTACGGCGACCAGCTGCTGACCACCAGCAATCCGCAGGCGCAGAAGGATCGCGAGCTGCTGGCGCGGCTGGGGATGCGCGCCGAGTCGGCGCAGCAGATGCCGGCGGAAGCCGCGGCCGAGCCGGTGAAGTGCGCGCATGCGCCGGGGCCGGTGGCGAACTGAGCTTCGGGCTGGCTTGAATGAGATCGGCGCGCCGCGGTTGGGCGCGCCGATTTTGTTTTCGGGCTTGCGGGGAAGTCGTGAGGAGTTCGTTCAGCGCGCCGCGCCGGCCGCGTCGAGGGTGGCGCGGACCTTCCCGACCAGGCGCGCGTCGACCGGGCCCCAGGACTCGCCGCGCTCGCGCACGCCGGTGCCCAGGTGGACCGCGCGCACGCCCGTGGCGCGCACGAAATCGCCGATCGAATCGACCGTGAGGCCGGCGCCGGCCAGCACTTCGCAGCCTTGGCCCGCAGCGCGGCGCGCCAGGCGCGCGATCGTATCGCGGCCGTCGAGCGCGGAGGGATGGCCGCCCGAGGTCAGCACGGAGGTGACGGCCGGCGTCTTCAGCAGCGTCTCGAAGGCGGCGTTGAGATCGCGCGAGACGTCGAAGGCGCGATGGAAGGTGATCGGCTTGCCGCCGGCGGCCTCGACGATGCGCGCCAGCGCGGCGGCATCGATGTCGCCATGGGCGTTCAGCGCGCCGAACACGATGCCCGAGGCACCGGCGGCGACGGCCGCCTGCGTGTCGCGCTCGAGGATCGCGAGTTCCTCGGCGGTGTAGACGAAGCCGCGGCTATGCGGACGCACGATCACGTTGACGGGAATCGGCACGGCCCGCGCCACCGCCTCGATCAGGCCGATGCTCGGCGTCAGGCCGCCCTCGGCCAGCCCGGTGACGAGTTCGATGCGGTCGGCGCCGGCGCGCGCGGCGGTCTGCGCGTCGGACAGCGTGGTGGCGATGACTTCGAGGAGGATGGACGGAACGGGCATGGGGCGGCTCCGGATGCTGGGGCGATCATTGTAGCCATACCCGCGCGCATCCGGCTCGCGCCGCTCACACCACCCACTCCCCCTCCCGCCAGTCGATATCCCCGCACAGCACGCGCAGCGCATCGCCGATCCGGATCGCGATCGACAGCGTCACGCAGGGCAGCGCCTCGTTGATCGACAGGTAGGGCTTGGTCACGTGCACGCGCTGCGGTTCGGCGATCGCCGCGCGGAAATACGGGCGCCGCAGCCAATTCGCGCCCTGCGCCTCCACCAGCGGCAGGAAGCGCGTCTCGTGCTGGGCGCGATCGGCGCGCAGCACCACGTTGCTGCCGGCCTGCCGCCCTTGCCCGTCGAGCAGGAAGCAGCGCGCCGCGTCGTCGAGCGCGAGGAAGTTCCAGCACACCTCGTCCATCGATTCGCCGGCCGCGAGCCGCTCGGCCGCGCGCTCGAAGGCACGCAGGTAGGGCGCGATGCGCTGAGCGTCGCGCCGCTCGCGCGCCTCGGTCTGCAGGCGGTAGCGCTCGGTCAGCTCGCCGATGCAGGCCGAGGCCGTCACGCCGTCGGACAGCCCCGGCGCCGGCCGCCCGAAGAAATAGCCCTGCACGAAATCGGCCTCGCAGGCCAGCGCCACCTGCGCGTCGTGCTCGGTCTCGATGCCCTCGATCAGCACCAGCTTGCCGGCCTCGTGCAGCAGGGTGACCAGCCCGTGCAGGATCGCCAGTTGCCCGCGGCGATGCTGGGCATGCGAGAGCATGATGCGGTCGAGCTTGACGATGTCGGGATTGAGCTGCCAGATCCGCTCGATGTTCGAATGCCCCGCGCCGAAATCGTCGAGCGCGATCAGGAAGCCGTGCTCGCGGAAATCGTGCACCGCGTCGGCCAGGCGTTCGAGATCGTCGGCGCGCTGCTCCAGCACCTCCAGCACCACGCGGCGCGGCGAGATGTCGAGCCGCTTGAGGTTGGCCAGCAGCGCCGCGGCCTGGAACGGGTCGGTCAGCACGCCGGGATGCACGTTCAGGAACAGCCATTCGCGCTCGGCGCCGAGCAGCGAGAAATTCTCCAGGTGCAGGGCCTGGGCCAGCCGGTCGACCTGCATCGCCTCGCCGTGGCGCGCCGCCTCGCCGAACACGTCGAGCGGCGAGACCGGCCGATCCAGCGCGTCGTGCGCGCGCAGCAGGCCCTCGTAGCCGATCGCGCGCTGGTGCGAGAGGCTGAAGATCGGCTGGAACACGCTGGAGAGCGCCAGCTCGCGGTGGCTGGAGGCGACCCGCTCGAAACCCGAGGTGACCTCGCGCTCGAAGCGATAAGGCGAACCCGCGCCGTGCGTCGCCGCCGGCGCCGCACGCTCCTGCTGCATGGTCGTCATCATCATGTGGCGACCCTCCCGAATGCCGGCGCCGGACACGGCGCGCGACGCGTAATCGATCCGATCATCATTGCACCCTCGTTTCATTCCATCGTGTTATCAGTCAGCTACAAGCAAGCTTCGTGCTCACTGCATGGATCGGCGAAAAAGCTTGCTGGTCGCGGCTTCTTGCCGGATCGCGGTGCCTGGCTTGCACCGATTTGGTGCGAGGCGGCACGACGCCCTTCGCCCGTGCGCGCTACACTCGCCCGGTCCGCCACCGTCAAGAGAGCCCCCCGTATCGATGGAAATCGTTTTCACCGTCCTCATCCTGTTGCTCGCCGTCGCGCTGTCCGGCATCGCGATCCGGCTGCTGCCCTGGCGCCCGCCGCTGCCGCTGGTGCAGATCGCGATCGGCTCCCTGCTCGCCTGGCCCAGGCTCGGCCTGCACGTGAGTTTCGATCCCGAGATCTTCATGCTGCTGTTCATCCCGCCGCTGCTGTTCGCCGACGGCTGGCGGATCCCCAAGCGCGAGCTCTACCTGCAGCGGCGCGCGATCCTGATGCTGGCCTTCGGGCTGGTGTTCATCACCGTGGTCGGCGTGGGTTATTTCGCGCACTGGCTGATCCCGGGCCTGCCGCTGCCGGTCGCCTTCGCGCTGGCCGCGGTGCTCTCGCCGACCGACGCGGTGGCGCTGTCGGGCATCGCCGGCAAGGGCCGGATTCCGGCGCAACTGACCCACATCCTCGAAGGCGAGGCGCTGATGAACGACGCCTCGGGCCTGGTCGCGCTGAAGTTCGCGATCGCCGCGGCGCTCACCGGCGTGTTCTCGCTGCGCGAGGCCTCGCTCAATTTCGTGATCGTCGCCTCGGGCGGGCTGGCGGTGGGCGCGCTGCTGGCCTGGCTGTTCAGCACGCTGTCGACGCGCTTCCTGAACGCGGCCCAGGAAGGCGACCCGGCGCCGGGCATCGTGATGACCCTGCTGATCCCGTTCGCCTCCTACCTGATCGCCGAGCACTTCGAACTATCAGGCATCCTCTCGGCCGTGGCGGCCGGGATGATGATGAACTACACCAGCTTCTCGCGCAGCAGCACGGTGGCCGCGCGGGTGCGCGCCGAGAGCACCTGGTCGATGATCGAGTTCGTGTTCAACGGCATGGTGTTCATCATGCTGGGCCTGCAGATGCCGCAGATCATCGGCCGCGCGCTGCTGTCGGCGCACCACGAGAGCGATGCGCTGGTGGCGGCCATGATCGGCTACGTGCTGGCGATGATGGCCGCGCTCTACCTGATCCGCTTCGCCTGGGTCTGGCTGCTGCGCTGGTTCGCCAGCAAGCGCGCCGCGCGGCGCGGCATGACCGGCTCCTGGGCGGGCTTTCGCACCGTGGCGCTGATGACGGTGGGCGGCGTGCGCGGCGCCATCACGCTGGCCGGCGTGCTGTCGCTGCCGGTGGCGCTCGGCGACGGCACGCCGCTGGCCGGGCGCGACACGGCGATCTTCATCGCCTCGGGCGTGATCCTCGGCTCGCTGCTGGTGGCCGTGTTCGGCCTGCCGCTGCTGCTGCGCGGCCTGCGCACCACGCCGAACCCGCATGCGCACGAGGAACGCGCGGCGCGCGCGGCGGCCGCCCAGGCCGCGATCCGCGCGATCGACGCGACCCACGACACGCTCACGGAGACGCTCGACGAGGCCGACGCGGCGCGCTGCGCCGACCTGACCGCGCGCGTGATGGATCTCTACCGGCGCCGCCTGGTAAGCCTCGACGAGGCCGACGACGCGGCCACGCTGCGCGCCGAGGCCAAGCAGGCCGAGAAGATGGAGCTGCAGATGAAGATCGCGGCGGTACGCGCCGAACGCGCGGCGCTGTACCGGATGCGCGCCGAGCAGAAGATCAACGACGAGACGCTCGGCAAGCTGATGCGCGAGGTCGACCTGTCGGAGACAGCGCTGTCGACGCGCAAGAAAGGGCTGGTCTGAGGGCGCCGGCCCGACGATCGACCGATCGGCAAGCAGGTGCGGCGGCGACGGCTCACGCCGGCCGCCGCCGCGCCGCTCACTTGGCCACCACCACCGGGATGCCGCGCAGCGCGCCGCCGCCCTTGATCGACTCGATGGCATGCGCGACCGCCGCGCTGGTGCTCGCCTCGAGCCCGGCCGCGAGCGCCAGCGGCCGCTCGGCGCGCTTCATGGCGGCCACGCTGGCCAGCTTCACGGGTCCGTAACCGCGCACGCGGGCAGGTAGCGCCGCCAGCGCGGTGACCGCCTCGGCCACCTCGGCCGACCGCGACTGCAGCACCGCGAAGGCGCGCGTCATCGTCGCTTCGTAATCGTCGGCCAGCGCGCGCTCCATGCGCCGCTCCTCGGTGCGCCCGAACGGATCGAGCAGGCTGCCGCGCAACGCACGGAAGCGCGCGAGCATGCCGAGCACGGGCCACATCCAGCCGCCGAAGCTCTGCTTCCTCGGCCGCGCGCCGTCGCGGCTCCTGGCCGTGGTGGGCGGCGCCATGTGGAAGCGCAGGCGGTAGTCGCTGCCGGCGGTGCCCTCGAATTGCGCGGCCAGCGCCGCGCGGAAGCTGCCATCGCTATAGAGCCGCGCCACCTCGTATTCGTCCTTCACGGCCAGCAGGCGATAAAAGGTGGTCGCCACCGCCTCGGCCACGCGCTCGTCGCCGGTGGCGCGCGCGGCGCCGACCAGCGCGCGGTAACGCTCGACATAGCGGCGACCGCCATAGGCGTCGAGCCGCCCGGCGCGATCCTCGACTAGCTCGTCGAGCGTGCGCGGCGCCACCACCTGCGGCAGCGGATGCCGCGCGTTCCACAACGCATCGAGCCCGGCCGGATCGGCGGCGGCCATGCGCCCGATCGCGAAGGCCAGCCGGTTGGCGGCCACCGCCACGCCGTTCAGCTCGATCGCGCGCATCAGCGCGGCCAGCGAGACCGGCACGCGCCCCTGCTGCCAGGCGAAACCGAGCATCAGGATGTTCGCGCCGATGCTGTCGCCGAGGAACCTGGCGGCCAGCGCCTGGGCATCGCAGTCGCTCACGAAGTCCTCGCCGGCCGCGTGGCGCATCTTGTCGAGCAGCGCGTCGGCATGCAGGCTCGCGTCGGGGTCGCGCACGAAGGCGGCGTTCGGGATCCGGTGCGTGTTGACCACGATCCGCGTGCGCGCGTGGCGCACCGTCTGCAGCGCCTCGGCGCTGGCGCCCACCACCATGTCGCAAGCCAGCAGCACGTCGGCCTGCTGCGTGTCGATGCGCACCTGGTTCAGCCATTCGTCGCGCGCGGCGATCCGCACGTAGGACAGCACCGAGCCGCCCTTCTGCGCGAAGCCCATGAAGTCGAGCACCGAGGCGCTCTTGCCTTCCAGGTGCGCGGCCATGCTGATCAGCGCGCCGACCGTCACCACGCCGGTGCCGCCCACGCCCGTCACCAGCATGTCGTAGGGCGCCGCGTCGAGCCGCGCGGCCGGCAGCGGCAGCGCCTCGACGCTCGCGGCCAGCGCGGCCTCGTCGAAGGCGATGCCGGCCGCCTTCTTCAGCGCCGCGCCCTCCACCGTCACGAAGCTCGGGCAGAAGCCGTTCACGCAGGAATAGTCCTTGTTGCAGGAGGACTGGTCGATGCGGCGCTTGCGGCCCAGCGGCGTCTCCACCGGCTCCACCGACAGGCAGTTCGACTGCACGCCGCAATCGCCGCAACCCTCGCAGACGGCCTCGTTGATGAAGGCGCGCCGCGCCGGGTCGGGATACTCGCCCTTCTTGCGGCGGCGACGCTTCTCGGCCGCGCAGGTCTGGTCGTAGATCAGCACCGTCACGCCGTCGGTGTCGCGCAGCTCGCGCTGCACGGCGTCGAGCTCGTCGCGGTGATGGAAGGTGGTGCCGCGCGGGAACTGGTCGCGATGGCCGTCGTACTTTTCCGGCTCGTCGGATACCACCACGAAGCGCGACACGCCCTCGGCCTCCACCTGCCGCGCGATCTGCGGCACCGACAGGCTGCCGTCGACGGGCTGGCCGCCCGTCATCGCCACCGCGTCGTTGTAGAGGATCTTGTAGGTGAGCGTGGCGCGCGCGGCCACCGCCTGGCGGATCGCCAGGATGCCTGAATGAAAGTAGGTGCCGTCGCCGAGGTTCTGGAACACGTGGCGCGTCTTGGTGAACATCGCGTGCGCGGCCCAGTCGACGCCTTCGCCGCCCATCTGGATCAGCCCGGTGGTGTCGCGCTCCATCCACGAGGCCATGAAGTGGCAGCCGATTCCCGCCTGCGCGATCGAGCCTTCGGGCACCCTGGTCGAGGTGTTGTGCGGGCAGCCCGAGCAGAAGTAGGGCGTGCGCTTCACCGCATCGGCCTCGTTGGAGAGGATGTCCGGCGCGATCAGCTCGACCACGCGCTCGCGGCGGTCCAGCGCCGGGCGATGCCGCGCCAGCCAGTCGGCGAACACCGGCAGCACGCGCGAGGGCCGCAGCTCGCCGAGCGCCGAGAGCAGCGGCGCGCCCTGCGCGTCGTGCTTGCCGAGCACGCGCGGACGCGCGCCCGCGACGCGGTTGTAGAGATGGTCCTTGACCTGCTGCTCGATCACCGGGCCCTTCTCCTCGATCACCAGCACTTCCTCGAGCCCCTCGACGAAGCGCTCCAGCCGCGTGGTCTCGAGCGGGAAGGACAGGCCGACCTTGTAGATGCGCACGCCGGCCGCGTCGAGATCGGCCACCGTCAGGTCGAGCCGCCGCAGCGCTTCCATCAGGTCGAGATGGGCCTTGCCGCAGGTCACGATGCCCACGCTCGCGCGCGGGCTCGGCGCCACCCAGCGGTCGATGCTGTTGTGCTTCGCGAAGTGGCGCACCGCCTCGAGCTTGGCCGTCAGCCGCGCCTCGATCGACAGGCTCGGCAGGTCGGGCCAGCGATTGTGCAGGCCGCCGGCCGGCGCCTCGAAGGCGGGCGGCTCGGGCCAGTCGGTGACCAGCGCGTCGAGATCGACGGTCGAGCCCGATTCCACCGTCTCCGAGATCGCCTTGAAGCCGACCCAGGTGCCCGAGAAACGCGACAGCGCCCAGCCGTAGAGACCGAACTCCAGCATGTCGGCGATGTTGGAGGGATTCACCACCGGCATCTGCCAGCCGATCATCGAGAAATCGCTCTGGTGCGGCATCGAGGACGAGACGCAGCCGTGGTCGTCGCCGGCCACCACCAGCACGCCGCCATGCGGGGAGGCGCCATAGGCGTTGCCGTGCTTGAGCGCGTCGCCGGCGCGATCGACGCCGGGGCCCTTGCCGTACCACATCGCGAACACGCCCTCGACGGTGCGCTCCGGGTCGGCCTCGACGCGCTGCGTGCCGAGCACCGCCGTGCCGCCCAGCTCCTCGTTGATGGCGGGCAGGAAGCGCACGCGGGCCGCGTCGAGCAGCTTCTGCGCCTTCCACATCTGCTGGTCGACCATGCCCAGCGGCGAGCCGCGGTAGCCGCTGACGAAACCGGCCGAGTCGATCGCATGCGCGGCGTCGCGGGCACGCTGCATCAGCAGCAGGCGCACCAGCGCCTGGGTGCCGGTCAGGAACACGCGCCCGCGCGTGGCGGTGAGATTGTCGGTGAGGCGGTAGTCGGCGAGGGCGGGGGTGCCGTCCAGCGGCGGTCGGGCGGTCATGAGGCTTGTCTCCGGGGATTGGGCTGCGGCTGTCTGTCGCTATCTGTTGGCACTATTTTTCGCCGTCATAAGAAGAATTATTTTTCTGATCCTGCTCGCCATACCTCGAATCGAGCAAATTCCCTCGCAGATTTCACGAATTTCGAGAGAAATCTCGCGCACCCTGATCGATCGCAAATCTCCCTCGCTTCGTTTTTATATTTCAACTATTATCGAAACATGGAAACGAACCAAGCCGTCCGCGCCCTCGGGGCTCTCGCCCAGGCATCCCGCCTGGGCGTTTTTCGTCTGCTCGTCGAAGCCGGCCCCGCCGGCATGGCCGCCGGGCAGATCGCCGAGCAACTGGGCATCGCGCCCTCCTCGCTGTCGTTCCACATGAAGGAGCTGACGCACGCCGACCTGGTGACGGTCGAGCAGCGCGGCCGCTTCATGATCTACGCGGCCAACTATGCGCAGATGAACGCGCTGATGGGCTTCCTGACCGAGAACTGCTGCGCCGGCCAGGCCTGCGCGGCAACCGAGGCGCCCGCCTGCTGCCCGCCCTCGCCCCCTTCCTCCTGATCCCGCCCGCCATGCCCAGCTCGCCCGCCACGGGGCGCGGCCCCGCCGCCGCGCCCGCCATCGGCCGCTTCGAACGCTACCTGAGCCTCTGGGTCGTGCTCTGCATCCTGGCCGGCATCGCGCTCGGCCGCCTGCTGCCCGGGCTGTTCGGGGCCGTCGGCGGGATGGAGCTGGCCCATGTCAACCTGCCGGTCGGCCTGCTGATCTGGGTGATGATCGTGCCGATGCTGATCAAGGTCGATTTCGGCGCCTTGGCCGGGCTGCGGCGCCACGCGCGCGGCATCGGCGTCACGCTGGCCGTCAACTGGCTGGTCAAGCCGTTCTCGATGGCCCTGCTGGGCTGGCTGTTCCTGCGGCAATGCTTCGCCGCCTGGCTGCCCGCCGGGCAGCTCGACAGCTACCTGGCCGGCCTGATCCTGCTGGCCGCCGCGCCCTGCACCGCGATGGTGTTCGTGTGGAGCCGGCTGACCGGCGGCGACCCGCTGTTCACGCTGTCCCAGGTCGCGCTCAACGACGCGATCATGGTGTTCGCCTTCGCGCCGCTGGTGGGCCTGCTGCTCGGCTCGAGCGCGATCGCGGTGCCCTGGGCGACGCTGGGCGCCTCGGTGCTGCTCTACATCGTGCTGCCGGTGCTGCTGGCCCAGTTCGCCAGGCAGCGACTGCTGGCGCGCGGCCCGGCGCGCTTCGAGGCCGCCCTGGCCGCGCTGGGGCCCTGGTCGATCGCCGCCCTGCTGGCCACCCTGGTGCTGCTGTTCGGCTTCCAGGGCGAGGCGATCCTGCGCCAGCCGCTGGTGATCGCGCTGCTCGCCGTGCCGATCCTGGTGCAGGTGCTGTTCAACGCGGGCCTCGCCTACTGGCTGAATCGCGCGCTCGGCGAGCGGCACGAGATCGCCGGCCCCTCGGCGCTGATCGGCGCCTCCAATTTCTTCGAACTGGCGGTCGCCACCGCCATCGGCCTGTTCGGCCTGCAATCGGGCGCCGCGCTCGCCACCGTGGTGGGGGTGCTGATCGAGGTGCCGGTGATGCTGCTGGTGGTGCGCGTCGTCAACCGCTCGCGCGCCTGGTACGAGCGCGCCTGACTTCCCAAGGAGAGCCTCATGAGCGAGGTCACCATCTATCACAACCCCGATTGCGGGACCTCGCGCAACACGCTCGCGATGATCCGCCACGCCGGCATCGAGCCGCGGATTGTCCACTACCTGCTCACGCCGCCCGATCGCGACACGCTGCTCGGGCTGATCGCGGCGATCGGCATCGCCCCTCGCGAATTGCTCCGCCGCAAGGACACGCCCTACGAGGCGCTCGGGCTCGACGATCCGGCCTGGCGCGACGAGCAGTTGATCGACTTCATGCTCGCGCATCCGATCCTGATCAACCGGCCGATCGTGGTCACGCCGCGCGGCACGCGGCTCTGCCGTCCTTCCGAGACGGTGCTCGAGCTGTTGCCGGCGGGCCCGCGAGGACCGTTCGCGAAAGAGGACGGCGAACCGGTGATCGACGCGGAGGGCCGACGTGTCCGCCCCGCTTGATACCCTGCCGCCGCAATTGGACGCCGCCGCGTTTCGTGTGCCGGCGCTCGCCGATCTGCTCGGCAAACCCGCGCCCGATCACGCGCCGCGTTTCCTGCTGCTGCATGGCTCGTTGCGCGAACGCTCCTACAGCCGCCTGCTCGCGCAGGAAGCGGCGCGCCTGCTGAGCGCGATGGGCGGCGAGGTCCGGCTCTACGATCCGCATGGCCTGCCGCTGCCCGACGACGCGCCGGAAACGCATCCGAAGGTGGCCGAGCTGCGCGAGCTCGCGCAATGGTCGGAAGGCATGGTCTGGTGCTCGCCCGAGCGTCACGGCGCGATGACCGGCATCATGAAGTCGCAGATCGACTGGATCCCCCTCGCGAGCGGCGCGATCCGCCCGACCCAGGGCAAGACGCTGGCGCTGATGCAAGTCAGCGGCGGCTCGCAGTCGTTCAATGCGCTCAACCAGATGCGCGTGCTCGGCCGCTGGATGCGCATGCTGACGATCCCGAACCAGTCCTCGGTGGCCAAGGCCTACCAGGAGTTCGACGAGGACGGCCGGATGAAGCCGTCGCCCTATTTCGACCGGGTGGTCGACGTGATGGAGGAACTGATGAAGTTCACCCTGCTCACGCGCGGCGCCGGCAGCTATCTGGTGGATCGCTACAGCGAACGGCGCGAGCAGGCCGAGGCGCTGTCGAAACGCATGAACCAGGCCAGCCTCTGAGCCCCGACGGCGTCGTGCGCGTCGCGCAGTACCATGGCGCGGACGAACCGATCCCGGCTCGTCCGCGCCTGCCCACCCGACATGACACGAGGACCCGCATGAACATGACGATCAAGCTTTGCCTGCTTGCCGCAGCGATCCTGCCGGCAGTGTGTTCCGCCCAGCCCCGCAGCTGCGACGCGAAGCGCGGCGCGATCGAACGGGAGATCGACTATGCCCGGGCCCATGGCAATGCGGCGCGCGTCGACGGACTCGAGACGGCGCTCGCGCAACTGAATGCCAATTGCACCGATGCCAGCTTGCGCAGCGACGCGCAACGCAAGGTCGACGCGGCGCAGCGCAAGCTGGACCAGCGCCAGCGCGAGCTTCAGGAAGCCCGGGCCGCCGGCAAGGACGCGAAGAAGATCGCCGAGCGCCAGCGCAAGCTCGAGGAAGCGCATGCGGAATTCGAGCGCACCCTGGTCGAGGCCTCGCAATGAAGACTTGGCGCACCTTGCGCGGCGCTGAATGAAAACGGGAGCGCCGCGGCGCTCCCGTCTCGTTTCCCCGCCCGGCCCGCCTACTTCCGGTCGACCACGATCCGGTCGAAGGTGCCGCCGTCGGCGAAATGCGTCTTCTGCACCTGGTCCCAGCTGCCGAACACCTGCTCGACGCTGAAGGTCTTGAGCGGCTTGAACTCGGCCGCGTGCTGCTTGAGCACGGCCGGATCGCGCGGGCGCAGGTGGTGCTGCGCGATGATCTCCTGCCCGGCCGGCGAATACAGGTAGTCGAGATAGGCCTGCGCCACCTTGCGCGTGCCCTTCTTGTCGACCACCTTGTCGACCAGCGCCACCGGCGGCTCGGCCAGGATGCTGCTGGACGGATAGACCGCGTCGAACTGCTGGCCCGAGCTGCCGCTGTCCATCAGCGCCACCTCGTTCTCGAAGGTCACCAGCACGTCGCCGATCTCGCGCTGCGTGAAGGTGGTGGTGGCGCCGCGCCCGCCCGCGTCGAGCACCGGCACGTTGCGGAAGATCGCCTTCTCGAACGCGAGCGCCTGCTCGTCACTGGCGCCCTTGAGCTTCTGGTAGCCCCAGGCGGCCAGGTAGGCGTAGCGGCCGTTGCCCGAGGTCTTCGGATTGGCGATCACCACCTGCACGACGGGCTTGGCCAGGTCGCTCCAGTCGTGGATCTGCTTGGGATTGCCGTGGCGCACCAGGAACACCATGGTGGTCGAGTACGGCGAGCTGTTGTCGGGCAGGCGCTTGCGCCAGTCCTTGGGCAGCAGCTGGCCGCGCTCGGCGAGCAGGTCGATGTCGTTGGGCTGGTTCATGGTGACCACGTCGGCCTGCAGGCCCTGCAGCACCGACAGCGCCTGCGCGCTGGAGGCGCCGTGCGACTGGCGGATCGAGACGGTCTCGCCGGTCTTCTGCTTCCAGGCGGCGGCGAAACCGGCGTCGATATCCTTGTAGAGCTCGCGCGTCACGTCGTAGGACACGTTCAGCAACGCGGTGTCCGCGTGCGCGGCCGGCGCCGCCGCGACGATCGCCGCCGCCGCGCCCGCGATCAGCCAGCGGCCGATCCCTTGCTTCTGGTTCATCGAAACCCCTGTGTGGTTGGTCTGGTCGGCCTGTCAGCCGTTGGTAAACCTGATCGGCGATTGTAGCGAGGCGCATCGCGCGGCCCTAAGATTCAATCGTCCTTAGGTCACAACCCAAAGTCATTTGACGACGTGCCGGCCGCCGCGCGGGGCTGGCCGCCGGGCGCGGCGCGATGCTAAGATGGCCGCTCGTTTCCTCACGGTCCCGCCATGTCGCCCTTCGCGATTTCGCTCCTGTCGCCCTGCCAGCTTCGCGCCGCCTCGTCCGGGTCGGCCGCCGTGCTCGCGCGCGCAGCCGTGCTGAAACTGAAAAAACGACTTCTCGACTGACGGGGAGTCGCGTCCCGTCAGGCGTGAAGCCGGACGGGAATCCACCTGGGTCGCTCGACCCTGCCACTCCCCGGTCCGGCGCCCGCCGGCGGAACGTTCCCGACCGAGGTTTTGCATGTCCATCGATTTTTCCGGTATCTGGCTGCCGATCGTCACGCCCTTCGCGGGCGAGGCCGTCGATCACGACGCGCTCGCGCGGCTCGCCCGGCATCACGGCCAGGCCGGCATCGCCGGCTTCGTCGCCTGCGCGACCACCGGCGAGGGCGCCCTGCTCGACGCCGACGAACAGGCCGCCGTGTTCGCCACGCTGCGCGCCGCCGTGCCGGCCGCGCCGATCGTGCTGGGGCTCTCGCACAGCGCGACGCGCGGCGCGGTGCAACGCGCGCGCGAGCTGGCCGCGCTCGCGCCCGACGGCCTGCTGGTCACGCCGCCCACCTATGTGCGGCCGACCCAGGACGGCATCCGCCGCCATTTCGAGGCGCTCGCGCAAGCCGCCGACCTGCCCTTGCTGGTCTACAACATCCCGTATCGCACCGGGGTGAACGTCGAGCTCGATACCTTGAAGGCGCTGGCCGAGGACGCGCGGATCGCCGGCATCAAGGAATGCGGCGGCTCGATCGACCGGATGATGCGTCTCGTGCACGAGACGCCGCTGCGCGTGTTCTCCGGCGACGACAACCAGAACTTCGCGGCGCATTGCGTGGGCGCGCACGGCGCGATCGCGAGCTCGGCGCACCTGTTCCCGGCCCTGCACGTGCGGGTGCGCGAGCGGATCCTGGCCGGCGAGTTGGCCGAGGCGCGGCGGCTCGCGGTGGCGCTGCAGCCGCTGGTGCAGGTGCTGTTCGAGGAACCGAACCCGGCGCCGGTGAAGGCCGCGCTGGCCGACGAGGGCTGGTGCGCGAACGCCTTGCGGCTGCCCTTCGTGCCGGCCGGCGAGGCGCTGGTGGAGAGGATGCGGCGCGTGATCGAGACGGTTCGGCGGGCCGAGGCGGCGTTGACGGCCTGAGCCTGCCGGGCGGTCCCGAGCCGGACGGCGCGGCACGCTCGCGCCGGGCTTCACGCGCGCGTCGCACCGGCGGGCGATACTATGGCCCGCCCTCAACCCACCCTCAACCCGCCCGCGCCAAGGAGATCCGAGATGTTCCGAGCGGCTGCCCTGTCCGTCCTGTCGATCACGCTGATGCTGGCCGCCTGCAGCGACGATTCGCACCCGGCCCCGCCCGCCGACGCGGCCTCGTCGCCCTCGGCGAGCGGCGGCGACGCCAGCGCGTTCAACGGCGGCGGCGCCTCCGCCCCGGTGCC
>NZ_VWWC01000046.1:0-41838 GCF_011753175.1 Burkholderia sp. Cy-637
TAGGCCGCCCACCAGGTTGGTGACGGGCGCGAGCAGGCCGCCCAGGCCGGCCGAGGCGCTGCCGCCGGCGGCGCCGCCAGCGCTGCCCGTCAGGCCGCCGAGCAGGTTGGTGACCGGCGTGAGCAGGGCGCCGAGGCCGGCGGTGCTGGTGCCCGAGGTGCCCGACGAGGCCGAGCCCGAGGTGCTGCTGCCGCTGCTCGAGCCGCCGCCGATGGTGGCGCCCAGGCCCAGGTTCAGGCCCAGCGAACCGGTCAGGTTCAAGAGCGGGGCGAGCGGGTTGGTGGTCGAGCCGGTCAGCAGGCCGCCGGTGCTCGAGACGGTGTTGCCGAGCTGGGTGACCACGTTGCCGAGATCCTTGCCGACCTGGTTGCCGGTGGCATTCGAGATCGCCGCGCCCGCGCTGCCCAGGCCCGCGCCGATGGTGCCGAGCAGGCTGTTGACGGGCGCGCCCAGGCCGGTGGCCGAGCCGACCGTCTGCGTGACGTTGGTGACGGCGTTGGTGATCGGGTTGACCAGCGAGCTGACGCCGGTTTCGATCTGCTGGACCGGGGCGCTGCCGAGCACGGTGCCGAGGCCGGTGCCGACGTTGCCGACCACGCCGCCGAGCGAGTTCACCACGGTGCCGAGCGTCTGCGTGAGCGGGGCGAGCGGCGCGAGCGGGCCGCTGCCGAGGCTCGACACGGCGCCGCCGAGCGACTGCACCGAGTTGGCCACGTTCGACACCAGGTTGGCCGCCGAGCTCAGCGTCGGCCCGAGCGGGTTCGACGAGGTGCCGATCTGGCCGAGGCCGGCGCCCAGGCCGTTGCCGAGCGAGACGATGCCGTTGCCGAGGCTGTTGACCGCGTTGCCGATGCCGGTGGTGGTGCCCGTGCTGACGATCGGGATGCCGCTGCTGGCGACCTGCGTGCCGCCGTCGGCGACGGTTTGGCCGGTGGCGGTGACGATGTTGCCGAGCTGGTTGATGATGGTGCCGAGCGGGCTGGTGCCGGTGCCGGAAGTACCGGAGGTACCGGAAGTGCCCGAGGTACCGGAAGTGCCCGAGGTACCGGAAGTGCCGGAGGTGCCGGAAGTACCGGAGGTGCCCGAAGTACCAGACGTGCCCGAGGTACCGGAGGTGCCCGAAGTACCGGAGGTGCCCGAAGTACCGGAAGTGCCCGAGGTACCGGAAGTGCCCGAGGTACCGGAAGTGCCCGAAGTACCGGAGGTGCCGGAAGTACCGGAGGTGCCCGAAGTACCAGACGTGCCCGAGGTACCGGAAGTGCCCGAAGTACCGGAGGTGCCGGAAGTACCGGAGGTGCCCGAAGTACCAGACGTGCCCGAGGTACCGGAGGTGCCCGAAGTACCGGAGGTGCCCGAGGTACCAGACGTGCCCGAGGTACCGGAGGTGCCTGAAGTGCCGGAGGTGCCCGAAGTACCGGAGGTGCCCGAGGTACCGGAAGTGCCCGAGGTACCGGAAGTGCCCGAAGTACCGGAGGTGCCCGAGGTACCAGACGTGCCCGAAGTACCGGAGGTGCCTGAAGTACCGGAGGTGCCGGAAGTACCGGAAGTGCCCGAAGTACCAGAGGTGCCCGAAGTACCGGAGGTGCCTGAAGTACCGGAGGTGCCTGAAGTACCGGAGGTGCCGGAAGTACCGGAAGTACCGGAAGTGCCCGAAGTACCAGACGTGCCCGAGGTACCGGAGGTGCCCGAAGTACCGGAAGTGCCCGAAGTACCGGAAGTGCCCGAGCTACCCGAAGTCCCCGACGACCCGCCGCCCGACGTCCCCGACGATCCACCCGACGTACCTGAGGTCCCCGACGAGCCGCCCGAGGTACCCGAGGTCGCGATACCGAGATTGCCGCCCGGCGGCGTGGTCAGTGCGTCGGTCCCGCCGCAACCCTGCAACGCGAGCAGCGACGACACGCCGACGGTGATCGCGGATTTCTTGAATAGCGCGCGCATAGCATCCTCACAGAAAAAATGTTGTTCTGGAGGGGCTTGCTGCAAAATCCGGACCACGCATATCCATCATGCGCGGAGCGTGGGCTTCGTGAAACTTCCTGCGAACAATCGAAGGAAAGCGAGCGCAATACGCGAAACCGCGCCGCAATTGTTAACGCGGCGAGCCCGATGTTCCGCGTGGTGCTACGTAACGCCGGGCAAGCTGCCGTAACGAGCCGGGGGCGTCACGCGCGGCGCCGCCCCGGCTTCAGCGGATCCTCAGACCAGCCCGGCCGGCCGGCGCGTGGGCGGGATCGGCGCGTCGTCGAGCGCGCCGAGGAAGCCGGTGGTCCACCAGTGCACGTCGTGCTTGCGGATCTCGGCGAGCAGGGCCGTGTGGCGCCGCACGCGCTCGTCCAGCGGCATGGTCAGGGCCGCCTGGATCGCGCGCGCGGTGCCCTGGATGTCGTAGGGATTGACCAGCAGCGCGTCGGTCAACTGCTCGGCGGCGCCGGCGAAGCGCGACAGCACCAGCACGCCGGGGTCCTTGCCGTCCTGCGCGGCGATGAACTCCTTGGCCACCAGGTTCATGCCGTCGCGCAGCGGCGTGACCAGCGCCACCCGGCTCGCGCGGTACAGCCCCGGCAGCGAGCTGCGGTCGAGGCTGCGGTGGATGTAGCGCACCGGCATCCAGTCGAGTTCGCCGTAGTCGCCGTTGAGCGAGCCGCACAGCGTATCCATCTCCTGGCGCAGGTGATCGTAGGCATCGACGTCCTCGCGGCTCGGCGCGGCGATCTGGATCAGCGTCGCGCTCTGGCGCATCTCCGGGTAGCGGTCGAGCATCTCGCGGAACGCCTGCACGCGCTGCGGCAGCCCCTTCGAGTAATCGAGGCGGTCCACGCCGAGCAGCAGCTTGCGGCGCGAATACTCGTCGCGCATCTGCTCGTAGATGTTGAGGCCGTCGTCGTCGCTGGCCATCTGCGCGAAGCCGTCCACGTCGATGCCGATCGGGAAGGTGCCCACCCGGATGGTCCGGTCGAAGGCGCGCAGCCGTTCGCCGTCGATGAATTGCGCATCGGCCTCGGCTTCCGCGTAGCGCACGAAATGGGTGACGTCGGTATGCGCCTGGAAGCCCACCAGGTCGTAGGCGAACAGCGAGCGCATCAGCCATTCGTGCTCGGGGATCGCGGCCATGATCTGCGGCGGCGGCACGGGAATGTGCAGGAAGAAGCCGATCCGGTTGCGGCAGCCCTGGGCGCGCAGCTCGGTGGCCAGCGGGATCAGGTGGTAGTCGTGCACCCAGATCACGTCGTCGGGCTTGAGCAGCGGCATCAGCTTGCGCGCGAACAGGCGGTTCACGCGGCGATACCCCTCGCTGAACTGCACGTCGAAGTTGGCCAGGTCGAGCCGGTAGTGGAACACCGGCCAGAGCACGTTGTTCGAATAGCCGAGGTAGTAGGCGTCGTAGTCGCGCTGCGAGAGGTCGATGGTGGCGAGTTCCATGTTGCCGTATTCGCGAACCTGCACCTCCTGGCGGCCGGGATCGCTGTCGGCCTCGGCGAGCTTGCCGCTCCAGCCGAACCAGATGCCGCCGCGCTGCTGCAGGCTGTCGTTGAGCGCGACGGCCAGGCCGCCGGCGGCTTCGTTGTCCGGGTCTGCTGTCCGGTTCGATACGACGATGAGACGGCTCACGGATACCTCCTGGTGATGACGATGCGGATGAGGACGCGATCCGCCGCCACGGCGTGCACCGCGCCGGTGGGTGGCGCGCTGGACGGGCAGCAGGCATCGGGCAGGGCGCCGGCGCGGGCCGGGGGCACTGGCCGATACAGGCCTCGCGAGGCGGATCGGACGGGACGAGACGACGATGCGTTCCGGCGCGGGCCGCCGATGCACGTCGGCGGGCGAGCCCCCGGCACGCGGGCAGCAGCCTTGCGCGGGACGCCGGGCCGTTGCCGGAAGAGGAACGGGCCCAGCGTACACCATCAATAAGACATGCGTTCAGGACAGGCGCGGGCGCAGGCAGCCGAGCGTGGCGTCGGGGACGGTGGTGAGCAGGGTGTGGATCGCGAAGCTGACATCGGCGCGCGCCAGGTCGAACCAGACCGCCATGCGGGCGCGATGCGCGTCGATATGCGAGACGTAGACGCCGAGCGGCGAGCGCAGCAGCGCGCGGCGTTGCGCGCAGAGATAGTCGGCGCTGCCCTCGAGCGTGACGGGCAGCAGCACGCGCGGGGCGCTGTCGCGGGCGAGCGGCGTGCTCAGCGAGATCGACGAGCGCGTCTGGCGCGCTCGTGCCGGGCCGATCGAGACGATCGGGCGGGCCTGTCGGCCGGTGGTCTGGGAGGTGGACGTGGCGTTGCGGGTAGCAGGCATGATGTCGGCGGAGAGCCGCGGTTACGAACACAGCCTCAAGGTACGCGCCGCCGCGTAAACGTCTTGCAAAAATATGGGCGGGCGCAGCAAAGAAGCGGCAATCGCGGTTGGCGGCCGGATGCGAGGTGCCTGCCAGGGGGAAATTGATTCGCTGCAGCAATCAATGGAGCAATTGGCGTGCCTGAAACGTATCCAGCCCAGTCGACTTTCCGGCGCCGATCGCTCGCCGCCCGCGCCCGCTAGCCGCCGTCGACCGGATCCGCCGCCTCGCCGCGCTGGCGGTTCGCCAGGAACTCCCTGACCAGGGCGATCGCGGCGCGGCAGGTCTCGAGATCGAAGCCGTGGAGGGTGGTGGCCGGATCCTGGCCGAGCTGCGTGGCCAGCCAGCGTATCCCCTTGGCGCGCGCCTCGAAGGCATTGCAGCCGTCGCGGCGCATCTTGGCGGCCACCAGCGGCTCGAGCGCCGCGTGCAGGTCCGATTTCGCCTGGCGCAGCTCGGCATTGGCCAGCCGGCCGAGCGGCACGTGGCGGCGGCTGCGCGGGAAGATGCCGATCCAGGCGTCGCAGGGCGGGCAGACCCACAGTTCGCCGTGCTCGTCGCGATACGGGTAGGCGGCATCGCCGAAGCGCGCGAGCAATGCCTTCTCGCCGCAATAGTCGCAGACGGGTTGAGGCAGGGCGGGAACGGGACGGCCAACGCGCATGGGCTGGGGATCGGCGAGCGGGATCGGAGTGGAAGCAGGCCACAGTATACGGCGGCCCGCCGGATGCCCCAAACGGATGCCCAAACCGGGCGCGGTGGCCCGGCTAGGCCAGCACCACGCCTTGCGGGTCGCAGATCCGGTTGCGACCGGCGGTTTTCGCGTGATAGAGCGCGGTGTCGGCCAGGTTCACGAAGGCGGCGTCGCTGGATGCCGCCGCCTCGCCCGAGGTGACGATGCCGATGCTGACCGTGACGCGGCCGTAATGGCTGGCCGCGTGCGGAATCGCGAGATCGTAGATCGAGCGGCGCACGCGCTCGCCGAACTGGGCGGCGCCCCGCGCATCGGTATCGGGCAGCGTGACCACGAATTCCTCGCCGCCGTAGCGCGCGACGTCGTCCGAGGGGCGTTGCGCGCAGCGCGTCAGCACCCGGCCGACCTCGCGCAGCACCTCGTCGCCGGCCGGGTGGCCGTAATGGTCGTTATAGGCCTTGAATTGGTCGATATCGACGAACAGCAGCGACAGCGGCCGGCCGGTCCGTTGCGTGCGCAACCATTCCACATGCAGCGTGGTATCGAACGAGCGCCGGTTGCCGAGGCCGGTCAGCGCGTCGGTGCGCACCAGCCGGCGCAGTTGTTCCTCGGCGCGCTGGCGCCGCCGCAACTCGTTCGAGAGCAGCACCGAGCCGGCCGCCACCACCAGCGAGAACACCAGCACGATCGCGCCGAGTCGCTCCGCGCGATGCCGCCATTCCATGTAGATGTCGCTTTCGGCCGGCGCCACGTCGACGATGATCGGCAGCGTCGGCAGGCGCTTGTAGACATACAGCCGGCGCGTGCCGTCGAGCGAGGCCAGGCCCGCCACGGCGCCCTCGGGATGACGCATCGCGTCGAGGAACACGGTGGCGCGGCTGACGTCGCGGCCCACCATGGACGGGTCGTAGGGCAGCCGCGTGATCAGCGCGCCGTTGGTGCCGAGCACCGCGGCCGAGCCGTGCGGCCCCACCTGCAGGCCGTCGAGCAGCGAACGGAAGTAGTCGACGCTCAGCGCGCCCACCACCACGCCGCCGAACGAGCCGTCCGGATTGTCGATGCGGCGCGACAGCGTCAGCATCGGCTGGCCGCCGTGCAGCGGCGAGGCGTAGGGCTTGCTGATGAACAGCCCCAGCCCGGGATGGCTGCGGTGGATCGCGATGTCGTCGCGGGTGGCGAGATTGGTCGGCGGCGGCGTATCGGCTCGCGAGTCGATCACCACCCGGCCCTCGGCATCGACCACGTAGATGGTGCCGAGGTAGCGGCCGGTGGTGGCGCGGTCGAACAGCACCAGGTTGCGCAGGTGCGGCGGCAGGGCCATCACCGCCGGCTGGCGCATGCCGTCGACCACGGCCTGCAGCGAGAGATCGTACTGCTCGATGCTGCGCGCGATGTCGCGCTCCAGCACCAGCACTAGGTTGCGCGAATTGCCGGCCGCGCGCTGGTAGGCGTCCGAGCGCGACTGGTAGAGCACCAGCGCGCTGAGCGCCCAGAAGAACACCAGCAGCAGCGCGCCCGCGACCAGCACGCCGGGCGGCGTCAGCAGGCGCGCCGCGGGCAGCTTCCAGGCACGGCGCGGCGAATCGGACAGGCGATCGGGCATGAGGTGAGCGGGTGCGACGGAACGAACGATGAACGGCGCTTCGCGAGGCGGCTCGCGGCCGGCCTCGCGCCGGGCTCGGCGGCCGCGGCGCCGGCCCGGCGCGCATCCAGCCCGATTATCGGAGCAAATCGGGCGCGCGCGCGAGGCATCGGCGATTTAGTGGCGAGAGAGAGACAGGCGCGTGCCTGATGCGATGCAGCATCGATGCGCACGAAATGAAACCCGCGCCGGCGCGCGGCACAGGGCTTCGCGCCCGGCGACGGGAATTCGCGTTTCCGCTTGCGGCTTCGGCCGCAGGCTTTCGTCTGTCCGGCAGCTCAGATACTGAGCTCGGACAGCAACTGGTCGGCCAGGAAATCGCAGGGCGGGCGGTTCGAGCGCGCACTGCGCGCCAGCACGATGTCGAGATCGGGCAGCGCCGGCAGGCCGTGCGCGGGCCCCTGCTGCGAGAAATGCGCCGGCACCGCGCAGCGCGCCAGCGGCGCGATCGCGAGCCCGGCCTCGACCATGCTGAACAGGCCCATCAGGCTCGGGCTTTCGTAGGAAGTGCGAAACGCGATGCCGGCCGCCTCCAGCGCGCGGATCGCGTTGGCGCGCGCGACGCTGCCGGTGCCGAACAGCGCCACCGGCAGCGGGCGCTCGTCCCATACCGGGCCGCCGCCGGGCGGCCCGGCCCAGACCATCGGCTCGGCGCGCACGAAGGCGCCGTTCAGGCCGCGCATGCGCGTCACGCAGGCCAGGTCGATGCGGTTGTCCTTGAGCAGCGGCGCGAGTGCCCGGCTCGGCAGGCCGACCACCTGGATCTCGACCTTCGGGTAGCGCGCCGAGAACTTGCGCAGCACCGGCGGCAGCAGCGAGGAGGCGTAGTCGTCGGGCACGCCGATCGTCACGCGTCCCTTGACCTCGGGATGGACGATCGCGGCCCAGGCCTCGTCGCGCAGCGCCAGCAGGCGCCGCGCGTAGGCGACCAGGGTCTCGCCGTCGGGCGTCGGTACCACGCTGCGCGCGCCGCGCACGAACAGCAGCTTGCCGAGCGACTGCTCCAGCGCGCGGATCTGCATGCTCAGCGCCGATTGCGAACGATGCACGCGGGCCGCGCCGCGCACGAAGCTGCCGGCATCGGCCACCGCCACCACCATCGCCAGCACGTCGAGATCGAGGGATTTCATTGTCTTCAGAAAAACTGAACGAAAGCTTCAATATAACGCGTTTGTCTGATGGCTGACCGCTGCGCATACTGGGCCTCATGTCGTCGAAGCGACCCGATCGAGGCAGGATCGAACGCGATTCGACAGCCGGCCGTTCCATCACACGCGATGCCGCGCGACGCGGCGGGGAGATGCAAGCGATGTTCTCGAACTACGACGAATTCCG
This sequence comes from Burkholderia sp. Cy-637, assembly GCF_011753175.1. Classification (NCBI taxonomy): domain Bacteria; kingdom Pseudomonadati; phylum Pseudomonadota; class Betaproteobacteria; order Burkholderiales; family Burkholderiaceae; genus Burkholderia; species Burkholderia sp. Cy-637. Next base: position 8,008 of record NZ_VWWC01000046.1, read on the forward strand.
GCAGCGCGGGCTGCGCCTCGACATGTCGCGAGGCAAGCCCGCGCCGGCCCAGCTCGACCTGGCCACGCGCCGGTTCGCCGAGGCCGGCGACCCCGGATATCTCGCGCGCGACGGCGCCGATTGCCGCAACTACGGCTTCGGGCTGGGCCTGCCGGAAGCGCGCGAGTTCGGCGCGGCGCTGCTCGAGGTCGAGCCGGAGCAGGTGGTGGCGGCCGGCAATTCGAGCCTGGAGCTGATGCACGACGTGCTCGCCTTCGCGATGCTGCACGGCCTGCCGGGCGGCGCGCCTTGGCGCGGCCAGGAGGTGGCGATGCTGTGCCCGGTGCCGGGCTACGACCGCCACTTCACGATCTGCGAGACGCTCGGGATCCGCATGATTGCGGTGCCGATGCGCGAGGACGGCCCCGACATGGAGATCGTCGAGGCGCTGGTGCGCGACGACGCCTCGATTCGCGGCATCTGGTGCGTGCCGCTCTACAGCAACCCGAGCGGGGCGATCTATTCGGCGAGCACGGTGAACCGGCTGGCGGCGATGCCCGCCGCGGCGCCCGATTTCCGGCTGGTCTGGGACGACGCCTACCGCTTCCATCACCTGGGCGAGACCCGGCACGCCACGCCGAACCTGCTGGCGGCCTGCGCGGCGGCCGGCCATCCCGATCGCGCCTTCGTGTTCGCCTCGCTGTCGAAGGTGACCTTCGGCGGCGCCGGCGTGGCCTTCCTGGCCGCCTCGACGCGCAATCTCGACTGGTGGGCGCGTCACGCGGGGGCGCGCTCGATCGGCCCGGACAAGCTCAATCAACTGCGGCACGTGCATGCGCTGCGCGATCGCGCCGGCCTGGAGGCGCTGATGGACGGCCATCGCGCGCTCCTGCGGCCGAAGTTCGATGCGGTGCAGGAAGGGCTGGCCGCGCGGCTCGGCGGCCTGGCGGGGGTGGGCTGGAGCCGGCCCGAAGGCGGCTACTTCATCGGCCTGGCCTTGCCGCCGGGCCATGCGAAGCGCGTGGTCGCGCTGGCGGGCGAGGCCGGCCTGGTGCTGACGCCGGCCGGCGCGGTGTTCCCGTATCGCGAGGATCCCGACGACAGCTACCTGCGGATCGCGCCGTCCTTCCCCTCGCTCGACGAGGTGCGGCTGGCCGCCGATGCGATCGCGGTGTCGGTGCGGCGCGCGCTGGAAATCGATTGAGCCCGCTGGCGGGCGTCGCGCGCGATCGGGCGCGCGCTCAGCGCTCGCACTTGAGATTGGCCTTGGGCAGGTCGACCATCACCGGGAAGGTGCCCTGGTCGAGATCGACGCGCGCGACCACGGTGGTCACCGTGCTGTCGCTGTCGTCGTAGACGCTGACGCGATCGCGCCGCAGGTTGGTCAGGCCGGCGCAGCCCGAGGCGCGGCCCTCGTCGGAGATCTTGCAACTGAGCTGGTTGTCCATCAGGTAGCGGAAGCGGTCCCGCTCCGGCAGCGACAGGTATTCGCGCAGGCTCGCCGTGGTGCCGGCCACGCCGTTGGCCATGCCGATCGCGCAGGGCTGGCTCGGCTGGCTGGCCGCGCCGCCGCCGTCGGGGGTATCGGCCAGCGCGGCCGTGGCGGCCAGGCTCAGGGCCACGGAGAAGGCCGCTGTCAGGGCCGATGCGATCAGAGGCTTCATGGTGCGAATCCCGGTGACGGTTCGAAGTGCGCGATTGTAATCGGATCGCGCGCCGGGCGTTCGCGAGGCGGGGATGGGAAGCGGGCGGGGATTGGCCCGCGCGATGGAATAAACCGCCGGCCGGCGGTGTTCTATGAAGTGGCAGGCCCGGGTGCGCGAGCGCCCGGGCCGGCGGCGAGGTTCGACCGGATCAGTGTGGCGCGCACGGCCCCGGCGGAACTCGCCGCCTTGCCATGTCGATGCGGCTCAGCGTCCTGCCGCGGCCCGCGCCACGGGCGCCGCCGGCTCGGCCGCCTGCGCCGCCACCTCGCGAATCCAGTCGGTGGTCTGCACCGGCTGCGTCACGGGCAGCATGTGCCCGCCTTCCACCAGCGTCAGCTCGATACCCGGCAGTTTCTGCTTCAAGGCCTCGCCGTGCTTGCGGTAGCTGAGGATCGCGTCCTGGCGGCCGTACAGCACGCTGACCGGCACGCCCAGCGTCGGGTAGCGGCGCTCCATCTCGGGCAGGTCCTCGGGCGCGGCCACCAGGTCCGACGAGGCCGCGTAGAACGCCTCGGGACGCAGCCCCATCAGGCCGCCGCCCTTGATCGGGAAATCGCGCGGCACCGGCTCGGGCGCGAAGATCGCGTCGATCGCCTTGCGGCTTTGCAGGATCATCACCGGGATGCCCATCGTCAGCGAGGCGAAGCGGCGCAGCAGCGGCCAGCGCAGCGCCAGGCCCTTGAAGGCGGCGGGCGGCTCGGTCTCGGTATGCGTGAGCGGCGCGATCAGCGCGATCCGGCTCACGCTGTCGGGATGGTCGAGACCGACCGCGAGCGCGATCGCGCCGCCCAGCGAGTGCCCCACCAGCAACGGTTTCTCGAGCCCGAGCGTGGCGATGAAGCGCGCGATGGTGCGCGCCTGGGCATAGACGTTGGCCTGCGAGCCCGGGCCGCGCGTCGAGCGGCCGGAGCCGGCGCGGTCGACCACGATCACGCGGTGCGATTGCGCCAGGCGCGGCAGCTCGAGATAGGCGAAGTTGCGAAGCTGGCCGCACAGGCCGTGCACCATCACGATCGGCGGGCCGCTGCCGTAGTCGACGTAGTGCAGGCGGTCGCCGTCGATGTCGACGAACTTGCCCTCGGGCGGGAAGCGGCGCCGCACCTGGTAGGCGGTGAACTGCGTGAAGCCGAACAGCACGACGTAGATGGCGACGACGATGGCGATCAGTTGAGCGATCACGGCATTCCCCTTGTCTCGTTAGAGGGATTCGGACGTGGCGCGCGCGGCGGCCGGCGCGGCCGGGCGACGCGCGAAGCGCATTCCCGGGTCGGTCAGCGAGCCGAAGCGCAGCAGCGCGAGGTCGCGCGCGTAGTTCTGGTGCGACTTCCAGGGATTGCGCAGGCCCTGCTTCGGCAGCAGGGCCGCGGCCCGCTGAATATACCCCGAGCTCAGGTCGACCGCCGGCATGCGCGACATGGCCGGATCGTCGAGCGTCGGCGTGCAGCTGTCGTAGCCGTGCGCGCGCATGTGGTTCAGCAGCCGGCAGACGTAGAGCGCGATCAGCTCGGCCTTGAGCGTCCAGGACGCATTGGTGTAGCCGAACGAGGTGGCCAGGTTCGGCACGCCGCTGGCCATCATGCCCTTGTAGGAGACGGCCTCGCCGAACTCGACCGGGCGGCCGTCGACCTTCACCGCGGCGCCGCCGAGCATGCGCACCTTGAGCCCGGTGGCGGTCACCACCACGTCGGCCTCCAGCGTCTGGCCGCTCTTCAACTGCAGGCCGCCGGGCGTGAAGCGCTCGATCTCGTCGGTGACGATCGAGGCCTGGCCGGCCCGGATCGACTTGAACAGGTCGCCGTTCGGCACCAGGCAGAGGCGCTGGTCCCAGGGCTGGTAGCGCGGCGTCAGGTGCCGGGCGATGTCGAAGTCGGGGCCGAGCTGGCGGCTCGCGGCGTTCAGGATGAAGCGCTTGGTGGCTTCCGGGCGGCGGCGCGAGAGGCGATAGAGGTACATCGTCAGCAGCACGTTCTTGGTGCGCACCAGGCGGTGCGCGAGCCCGGCCGGCAGCCAGCGGCGCAGCCGCATCGCCACTTTGTCGCGTGCCGGCAGCGAGACGATGTAGGTGGGCGAGCGCTGCAGCATGGTCACGTGGGCGGCCTCGCGCGCCATCGAGGGCACCAGGGTGACGGCGGTCGCGCCGCTGCCGATCACCACCACGCGCTTGCCGCGGTAGTCGAGATCCTGCGGCCAGTGCTGCGGATGGACGATGCGGCCGTGGTACTGGTCCATCTCGGGCCAGCTCGGCGCGTGGCCGTTCTCGTAGTCGTAGTAACCGCTGCACATGTAGAGGAAGCGGCAGGTGAAGCGCAGCGCCTGCTGCTCGTCGCCCTCGCCGCGCAGCACGTCGACGCTCCAGCGCGCGCTGGCCGAATCCCAGTTCGCGCCGGTCACGCGGTGCCGGTAGCGGATCTCGCGATCGATGCCGGATTCGCGCGCGGTGTCGCGGATGTAGTCGAGGATCGCCGCGCCTTCCGAGATCGCGTTGTCGCTGTGCCAGGGGCGGAAGCTGTAGCCGAGCGTGAACATGTCGGAATCCGAGCGCACGCCGGGGTAGCGGAACAGGTCCCAGGTGCCGCCCAGGCTGGCGCGGCTCTCCAGGATCGCGAAGCTCGCCCAGGGGCAGCGTTCGCGCAGGTGCCAGGCGGCGCCCACGCCGGACAGCCCGGCGCCGACGATCAGCACGTCGAGCTCGGTGCCGGCCTGCGCCTCGCCCTCGCCGGCGGCGCGGGCGGCGGTGGAACTCGTGGTGGGGCGGGCGGCGCCCGGGTTGGCCGTCGCGGACGGCTGCCAGCCGGTGGTGGTGTTCATGCGGCGTCCCTGGTGGTGGTCGACGAAGCGGGATTCGCCCGGCCCGAGCCGTGGCGCTGGAAGTTGCGCTGGCGCGACTGGCGCACGAAACGCAGCACGAAGACCTGGTAGGCCGAGCCGAACAGGCGTGCGAGGCGGTCCAGGCGGCGCGCGTCGGCGCCCACCAGCACGCGGCGCGCATTGCGCTCGACGCCGGCGAGGATCTGGCGCGCGGCCTCGTCGGCGCTGGTGGCGTTGATCAGCTTGTTGGCGGAGCGGCGATGCGCTTCCACGTCCTGGCCGGTCAGCGCGAGGATCTTCTCGTCGATGCGCGAGGCGTTGACGATATTGGTGGCTACCCCGCCCGGATGCACGCAGGTCGCGCTGACCGGCGCGCCCTCGATCTCCAGCTCCATGCGCAGTGATTCGGTGAAGCCGCGCACCGCGAACTTGCTGGCGTTGTAGGTGCTCTGGGTCGGCATCGCGATCAGCCCGAACAGGCTGGAGGTATTGATCACGTGGCCGTCGCCCGATTCGAGCAGGTAGGGCAGGAAGGCCTGGGTGCCATGCACCACGCCCCAGAAGTTGATGCCCATCAGCCACTCGAAATCCTCGATCTTCACCGACTCGGCCGGCGCGGTCAGCGACACGCCGGCATTGTTGAAGATCAGGTTGATCCGGCCATGCGCCTCGCGGGTGGCGCGGGCCCAGGCGAACACCGCCTCGCGCGAGGCCACGTCCAGGCGCTGCGCGGTGACGCGCACGCCCTGCGCGTTGCACAGCGAGACGGTTTGCGCGAGCGCGATTTCATTGATGTCGCTCAGGGCGAGATCGCAGCCGCGACGGGCAAGCTCCACGGCCAGGCTGCGTCCCATGCCGGAACCGGCGCCGGTGATCGCGGCCACTTTGTTCGTGAAATTCTTCATCGCATCTCCTCACGGGGCTTGCCGGGCTGTGGAATCACGGCTTAAATGTGGTGTTGAGCGTCACCAATTTAATCATGCCATTGAGCGATGTCAAATAGCGGAATGGAGAAAACACTCGAAACTCGCCGGAAGGGGCGCCCTTATGGCGGCGTGGCGGCCGAGGCGCGCGCCGCGGAACGGCGCGAGGCGCTGATCGGGGCCGGAACGCGCCTGTTCGGCACGCTGGGCTTTCGCAAGACCACGGTGCGCGCGCTCTGCCAGGAGGCGAAGCTGAACGACCGCTATTTCTACGCGGCCTTCGCCGGTACCGACGCGCTGCTGCAGGCCACCTACCAGCACCATGCCGAGCGCCTGCGCGCGGCCGTCGGCGCGGCGCTGGCGAAGGCCGGCGAGGCGGGACTGGAGGCGCGAGTCGATGCCGGGCTGGGCGCGTTCTTCGCCTTCCTGCGCGATACCTGCGCGGCGCGCGTGCTGCTGCTGGAGGTGATGGGCGTGAGCGCGGAAACCGACATGACCTACCAGCGCAACCTGCTCGAATTCGGCCGGCAGATCGTCTCGGTGGCGCGCGTGACCGATCCCGAGGATCCGGAGCAGCGCGCCGACGCGCGGCTGACCGGGCTCGCGCTGGTCGGCGCGATGACCAATGTCGGCGCGGCCTGGCTGCTGACCGGCTATCGCGATCCCGAGGCGCGCATGGTGCGCAATTGCCGGCACGTGCTGCTCGGTACGCTGGCGAGGTTCGATGCGCAGCGAGAGGGTGTCGCGCAGGCCGACGGCCAGGCGGGCTGAGGCGGGGAAGGCGCGCGCGGGGCGAGAGGGAGGGCCGGCGGGCGCGTTGGCCCGCTCGGAAGACGATGGAGGCCCAAGCGGCTCAAGCGGCCCAAGCGGCGGTTCAAACACCCCAAACCGCGCCCGCCGTCAGACCTGCACCAGCCCCTGCGCGTCGTTGATGCGGATCTGCCGGCCGCGCGAATCGATCAGCCCGTTGCGCTGGAACTTCGACAGCATGCGGCTGACCGTCTCCAGCGTCATCCCCAGGTAGCAGCCGATCTCCTCGCGCGTCATGCGCAGGTTGAACTCGGCCGGCGAATACCCGCGCGCCTTGAAGCGCGCCGACAGGTTCAGCAGGAACGAGGCCACGCGCTGCTCGGCCGTCATGGTGCCGAGCAGCATCATGGCGCGCGACTCGCGCACGATCTCGCCCGCCAGCAACTGGTGCACGTGCTGCTGCAGCAGCCGCATCTCGCGGCAGGCCGCCTCGAGCTGGGCGAACGGGATGACGCACACGGTGCTGTCCTCGAGCGCGATCGCGTCGCAGTGGTGGACGCCCTCGCAGACGCCGTCCAGGCCGAGCGTCTCGCCGGTGATCTGGAAGCCGGTGACCTGCTCGCGGCCGTCGCGATGCATCACCACGGTCTTGAACGAGCCGCTGCGCACCGCGTAGAGGCTGGTGAAGGGATCCTCGGCATGGAACAGCGCGTCGCCGCGCTTGACCTGGCGCGTGGTGCAAATCAGCGCGTCCAGGCGCCGGTATTCGGCATGGGTGAGCGCCGAGGGCATGCAGACGTTGCGCGTGGCGCAATTCGAGCAGCGCGCGCCGGGCTGTTTCGGCGCGTCGAACGGGACGGCCGCGGGCGGCGGCACGTCATGGGCGATCGTAGCGGGCGTCGTGGCAGTCGGCATAGTGGGCTCGTTGGACAGGTTGAGGGCGACGTGCACGGGCTCGGGCCAGCGCGTCGATGGTGTGGCACGCCAGCTCGAACTCGGTGGTCTTGTCGAAGAAGTAGTGCGCGCCGGCCTTGTGGCTGGCGGCACGGAAGGCCGGCGCGGACAGGTTGGTCAGGATCACCGTGACCACCTGCGGCGCGAAGCGGGCCAGCGCGCCGAGCAGTTCGAGCCCGCTGCCCGAAGGCAGGCGCAGCTCGATCACGGCCACGTCGGCGTGGCTCGAGACGATGCCGGCGAAGGCCATGGCGTGGTCCTCCGACTCGCCGACCACCGCCACGCCGGCGAGCGGCTCCAGCAAGGCGGCGACGCGCCGGCGTATCGCGGCGGCCGGCTCGACGACATAAACACGGAGGAGGGTGGCGTCCATCCGGCAAGTATTACAGCCGGGCCGGCGCCGCGAAATCGGCGTCAGATGAAAAGCCGGTAGGTGATTCGCTGAAAGCTGTAGGCCGATTCCTACAGGTATGACGAATCGCTGAACGATCGGAAAGTCGCCGGCCCTTGAATGCCGTGCCCGCCGCAACGATCGCGCCGATCGTCCCGCGATCGGCCCTCGCCGGGGGGCCTCACTTCGCGTCGTTGTAGACGGTGGCGCGCGACACGCCCAGGTGCTGGGCGATGATCTCCATCGCGCGCCGCACCTCCAGGTAGCCGTCGTCCTTCAGTTCCTGCATCAGCGCGCGGCGCTGCTCGGTCTTCAGCGAGCGCGGCGTGGTGGCGAGCGTCATCGCGAAGCGGTCGATGCGTTCGCGGATCGCCTCGGCATTGGCGGGGTCGAGCGTCTCGCCGACGCTGTCGGGGCCGATCTGGCAGAACTGGTTCAGGAGCCCCTGGATGCCGCGGAACAGCGTGACGTCGACGTTCAGGCACAGCGCGGCCACGTAGTGGCCGTTGGCGTCCTTGATGCCGATCGAGGTGCTCTTGGCGGTGCGCCCGTCGGGGAAGCGGTTGGCGTAGTTGGCGAGCACCGAGGGATAGTCGTCGTCGGCGATGCGCGCGAGCCCGAGTTCGGTGGTCGGGTCGCCCACCGCGCGGCCCGACAGGTTGTTGTGGATCGCGATGATCGAGTTGGCGGGCGTGCGCAGGTCGTGGACCACCACCTCGGTGAAGGGCGCGAACATCTCGCCGAGCCCTTGCGCGATGTTGCGGACCTGCTCGATCAGCGATGCCTGTTCCGACGGGGAGGACTTGCGGGTCATATTGGACGATTTATCCGGGATTCGACGGTATTGTAACCACGCGCCCCCCGGCATTGCGCAAAGCGATCCACCCGGGCCGGCCGATCCGCGCGCCGCCCGCCCGGGGACTGGCCCGCGGCCCGTCGAAGCCGGCGGCCGGCCACTTCGAATCGGGTAGAATCCGCGCTGCGCGCGAGACGCGCCGGCGCCCGCGCGTGGCCGCGCCGCCCCATCCGGGCGGCCCTGGCCGCGTGCCGAGACGCTGCCCGCCTGCCTCTTGTCCGTCATCCATGCCAAAACAATCCACGCATTCCGAGCCCGCCTCCGCCGCTTCTCCGCAACTCAAACGCAGCCTCAAGGCACGTCACCTGACGATGATCGCGATCGGCGGCTCGATCGGTACGGGCCTGTTCGTCGCCTCGGGCGCCTCGATCTCGCAGGCCGGCCCCGGCGGCGCGATCCTCGCCTACCTGCTGATCGGGCTGATGGTCTATTGCCTGATGATGAGCCTGGGCGAGATGGCCGCGCTGATGCCCGTGTCGGGCTCCTTCGCGACCTACGGCGCGAAGTACGTCGACGAGGGCTTCGGCTTCGCGCTCGGCTGGAACTACTGGTACAACTGGGCCGTGACGATCGCGGTGGAACTGGTGGCCGCGCAGCTGGTGATGAACTACTGGTTCCCGCATGTCCCGGGCGTCTGGTGGAGCGCGCTGTTCCTCGGCGTGATGTTCCTGCTCAACGTGATGACGGTGCGCGGCTTCGGCGAGGCCGAATACTGGTTCGCGCTGATCAAGGTGGTCACCGTGCTGGCCTTCATCGCCACCGGCCTGCTGATGATCTTCGGCATCCTGAAGGGCGGCCCGTCGCCGGCCTGGGCCAACTTCGCGATCGGCGACGCGCCGTTCGCGGGCGGCCTGCCGGCCATGATGGGGGTGGCGATGATCGCCGGCTTCTCGTTCCAGGGCACCGAGCTGATCGGCGTGGCCGCCGGCGAATCGGAGAACCCGCGCACCACCATCCCGCGCGCGGTGCGCCAGGTGTTCTGGCGCATCCTGCTGTTCTACGTGTTCGCGATCCTGGTGATCGGCATGCTGGTGCCCTATACCGATCCCAGCCTGCTCAAGAGCGACGTGACCGATATCGGCGTGAGCCCGTTTACGCTGGTGTTCCGTCACGCCGGGCTGGCCTTCGCGGCCGGCGTGATGAACGCGGTGATCCTGACGGCCGTGCTGTCGGCCGGCAACTCGGGCATGTACGCCTCGACGCGCATGCTCTACAACCTCGCCACCGAGGGCCGCGCGCCGCGCCTGTTCGCGAAGCTGTCCCGCAGCGGGGTGCCGCGCAATGCGCTGTATGCCACCACCGCGGTCGGCGCGCTGTGCTTCCTGTCCTCGCTGTACGGCGACAAGACCGTCTATCTCTGGCTGCTCAACACCTCGGGGATGACGGGCTTCATCGCCTGGCTCGGCATCGCGGTCAGCCACTACCGCTTCCGCAAGGGCTTCGAGAAGCAGGGCTTCGCGCTCTCGCAACTGCCGTATCGCTCGCGGCTGTTCCCCTATGGGCCGATCTTCGCCTTCGTGCTGTGCCTGGTGATTGCCTTCGGCCAGGATTACCAGGCCTTCCTGTCGAACCGGATCGACTGGGTCGGCGTGCTGGCCACCTATGTCGGCATCCCGCTGTTCCTGCTGGTCTGGCTCGGTTACCGGCTGCTGAAGAAGAGCCGCTTCGTGCGCTACGAGGACATGGAGATCGCGCCCTGGCTGGAGGGCGGCGCGCATCGCGAGGCGCGCAGGCAGGGTAGCCCGGCCGAGACGGCCTGAGGCTGGCTTTACGACCGCGCGCGGCGGCTGCCGCGCGTGGTTCGCGCTGTATCCCGTCCTGGTTTGCGGCGAGCGCGATGCGTGCCGCGCCGTGCTTTTCCTGCCCCGCAGCTTTCCCCCAATCGATGCTTCGCGCACGGCACGACCGGCGAAGCCGATCCCTTTCCCGATCATTCGCGATCCTGAGCAATTCGAGTGGCGACGCGATGCGCCGTCTCGCGGATTCGGATCGCGCCTTGCGGCTTCGCACCTCGCATGGCGCGGGCATCCAATTTGCGCGATCCTGCCCTCAAGGGTTTACGGTGGCGAGAAATTGCCGTTATACTGCGGCGCATGTCCTCGACTTTCGCAGTGAGTTGCATGCCGATGCATGCAAGATCGCGGCAAGTGCGAAAGTCGCGCAAACCTTCCCGTCAATCGGAGCATCCAGCTCCTGCGGTGCCGGCACATTCGTGCGGCCGCATCCTTGCCATCGCAAGATGGTGCCTGGCCTGAGTAGCGCACGCGCGCTACGTGGGCTGAACATGACAATCGAACGAGCGCGGTAGCGCTCACGCAGGACACCGGACAGGATTTTTCCGTGCCGGTTGCGATGCCGTTTTTGTCGGTTCGATCCCGGCACGACCGGGATCCGTACCTTCCATTCGCGACGCCGTCTGGCGTTTTCGCGGCGCGCGGCCATTCGCGCGCGCCGCTCCGGAAAGGAGGCGTATCTCATGACTCGACGCACTGTCCGTCTCGCGGGCAGCCTGTTACTGGCCGTCATCCTGTTCGGCTGGATCGCCAGCGCGATCGGCGCCGATACCTGGCGGCAGCATTCGGGCGATCTCGTCTACTACACGGGACGACACCTGATGCTGGTCGGCTGTTCGATGGCGCTGGCCATCGCGGTCGGCATTCCCGCCGGGGTCGCGCTCAGCCGGCCCGCCTTCGCGCGCCAGGCCGAGCGCTTCATGCAGGTGTTCAACATCGGCAACACGGTGCCCTCGCTCGCGGTGCTGGCGATCGCGCTCGGCATCTTCGGGATCGGCGACATACCGGCCATCGTCGCGCTGTTCCTGGCCTCGCTGCTGCCGATCACGCGCAATGCCTACGAGGGCATGCGCAACGTGCCGGCCTCGCTGCGCGAGGCGGCGCGCGGCATCGGCATGACGCCGTGGCAGTCGCTCACGCGCGTCGAGTTGCCGAATGCGCTGCCGATCATCGTCGGCGGCGTGCGCACCGCGCTGGCCATCAACGTCGGCACCGCGCCGCTGGCCTACCTGATCGGCGCCGACAGCCTCGGCACCCTGATCTTCCCCGGCATCTATCTCGACAACCAGCAGATGCTGCTGCTCGGCGCCGCCTCGACGGCCGTGCTCGCGCTGCTGCTCGATGCGATCGTCGCGGCCGGCAGCCGCCACGTGATGGCGCGCAATGGAGGTGCGGCATGACGGGCTTCGAACGTATTTCCGCCATGGCGCGCCGCGCGCTCGCCGTGGTGCTGGCGGCGGCCTCGCTCGGCGCGCTGGCCTCGGCTCCCGCCGCGGCGCAGGCGCTCACGGTCGGCGGCAAGAACTTCACCGAGCAATACGTGCTCGCCGAGATCACCTCGCAGTACCTGCGCGCGCGCGGCTATACCATCCAGAGCCGCACCGGGCTGGGCAGCGTGCTGCTGCGCAGCGCGCTCGAGAACGGCCAGATCGACGTGATGTGGGACTACACGGGCACCGCGGCCCTGGTCTACGACAAGATCAAGGAGAAGCTGCCGCCCGACGAGATGTACCGCCGCGTCAAGGCGATCGACGCGCGGCGCGGCCTGGTCTGGCTCGATGCCTCGCCGCTCAACAACACCTACGCGCTCGCGCTGCCGGCCGAGACCGCGCGCAAGACCGGCATTCGCACCATCTCGCAACTGGCCGCGAAGATCGCCGCCGATCCGAAGGGCACGCGCCACACCTTCGGCATGGATGCCGAGTTCGCCAATCGTCCCGACGGGCTGAAGCCGCTGGAGGCGGCCTATCACCTGAACTTCAGCCGCTCGGAGACCAAGCAGATGGATTCGGGCCTGGTCTACACGGCGCTGCGCAACAACCAGCTGACCATCGGCCTGGTCTATACCACCGACGGCCGCGTGAAGGGCTTCGGCATCGTGCCGCTGGAGGACGACCTGCATTTCTTCCCGCCCTACAACGCCACGCCGGTGGTGCGCGAGCCGGTGCTGAAGGCCCATCCCAAGCTCGCGGTGCAGCTCAACGCGCTGTCGGCCGCGCTCAACAACGATGTGATGCTGGAAATGAACAAGCGCGTCGATATCGACGGCGTGTCGGTGCAGCAGGTCGCGGCCGATTTCCTGCGCACGCATACCTTGCCGTGACCCGGAGGCGACCATGACCGTTCATGACTACCTGGCCGCGAACTGGCCCGAGCTCCTGCAGCTCACCTTGCAGCACGTCTACCTGGTGGGCATCGCGGTGGGCTGCGCGATCCTCGCCGGCGTGCCGCTGGGCATCCTGATCAGCCGCCACGAATGGCTCGCGCCGCCGCTGCTGGGCGTGGCCACCGTGATCCTCACGCTGCCCTCGATCGCGCTGTTCGGCCTGATGATCCCGGTGTTCTCGCGCTTCGGGCAGGGCATCGGCGCGGTGCCGGCGATCACCGCCGTGTTCCTCTATTCGCTGCTGCCGATCATGCGCAATACCTATCTGGCGCTGAGGAACGTCGACGCCGGCATCAAGGAGGCCGGCATCGGCATCGGCATGACCTCGTGGCAGCGGCTGCGGCTGGTCGACCTGCCGCTGGCGGTGCCGGTGATCCTCGGCGGCGTGCGCACCGCCGTGGTGATGAACATCGGCGTGATGACGATTGCCGCCGTGATCGGCGCGGGCGGCCTGGGCACCTTGATCGTCCGCGCGATCGGACAGAGCAGCATGATGAAGCTGCTGGTGGGCGCGGTGCTGGTGAGCGTGCTCGCGATCGTCGCGGACCTGCTGCTGCAGTGGCTGCAGCGCGCATTGACACCGAAGGGAGTGCAGAAGACATGATCGAACTCGACCAACTGACGAAGACCTTCTCGCAGAAGGACGGCCAGCCGGTGCGCGCCGTCGATTCCGTGAGCCTGAGCGTGCCGGAAGGCGAAATCTGCGTGTTTCTCGGCCCCTCGGGCTGCGGCAAGACCACCACGCTGAAGATGATCAACCGCCTGATCACGCCCACCTCGGGCCGCGTGCTGATCGACGGCGAGGACACCAACGCGCTCGACGAGGTCGACCTGCGGCGCCGGATCGGCTACGTGATCCAGCAGATCGGCCTGTTCCCGAACATGACCATCGAGGAGAACATCACGGTGGTGCCGCGCCTGCTGGGCTGGGACAAGAAGCGCTGCAAGGAGCGCGCCACCGAGCTGATGTCGATGGTCGCGCTGGACCCGAAGCTCTACCTGAAGCGCTATCCGCGCGAGCTGTCGGGCGGCCAGCAGCAGCGCATCGGCGTGGTGCGCGCGCTGGCGGCCGATCCGCCGGTACTGCTGATGGACGAGCCGTTCGGCGCGGTCGACCCGATCAATCGCGAGTCGATCCAGAACGAGTTCTTCCAGATGCAGCGGCAGTTGAAGAAGACCGTGATCATGGTCAGCCACGACATCGACGAGGCGATCAAGCTGGGCGATCGCGTGGCCGTGTTCCGGCGCGGCAAGCTGGTGCAGTACGACCATCCCGACACGCTGCTCGCGCATCCGCGCGACGAATTCGTCGGGCAGTTCGTCGGCCAGGACAGCACGCTCAAGCGCCTGCTGCTGGTGAAGGCCGGCGACGCGGCCACCCAGCCGCCGACCGCGCGCGCCGGCACCTCGCTGGCCGAGGCCTTCACGGTGATGGACGAGAACGACAGCCGCTACCTGACCGTGGTCGACGAGGCGCAGCGCGCGCTGGGTTTCGTGGCGCGCCGTGCCGCGCGCGGCGCGGACGGCAGTTGCGGCGAGCGGCTCAGCGAGTTCCCGGCCACCGTTTCCGCCGAGGACAACCTGCGCATCGTGCTGTCGAAGATGTACCAGTACCGTTCGTCGTGGATGCCGGTGCTGGACGCGGATGGCGCCTATGTCGGCGAGATCACGCAGGACTCGATCGCCGACTACCTGAGCTCGGGGCGCTCGCGCCAGCAGACCGGCCAGCCGCCGCGCATCGCGGAGGCGCTGGCCGCGCGGACCTGAGGCGGGATGCCGGGCCATCGCGGCCCGGCGGGTTCGAGGGGATGGGGGAAATCAGCGTGGAATGCGCGAGAGCGCGAGCAGGGCGAGCAATTCGTCGACGCTGAAGCGGCCGTCGAGCGTGATGCGGCCGCCGACCCAGTTCGGCGCGTTGCGGGCCGCGTTCCAGTCGACCCAGCCGGGCGCCTGCCTGAGTATGTGCAGGGCGGTTTGTCGGGATGGCTGATCTTGGCTGGACATCGGCGTTGCCTCACGGAATGCATCGAGGTGGGCCGCCGGCCTTGCGATACGGCTGCCGGCGGCACGAGATCCGGAGTGTCGGTTGCGTGCCGATAAAAGGCTATGGGAATGATCTGATTTTCATCCTAATCCGCCCATGCCGCCCCGAAGATCAGACTTTTCAGATGGAGCGTGGGCTCGCGATCGCCGAGACTGTTCGCTGTCGGGCAAGGTGATTCCTGCTTGCCCGGCATCTCCGTGTCTCTGCATTGGCGATGCGCGATCCCCCGTCGTGCATCGTTATTGGCGCCGCCTTCGGGCGGCTTTTTTTTGCGCGGATTTTGCGCGGCTGCCGGCGCGAGCCGCTGCATCTCAAGCGTCGCGCCGGTAGGCGCTCGGCGTCACGCCGGCCCATTTGCGGAAGGCGCGCGTGAAGTTCGCCGGGTCGCTGAAGCGCAACTGCTCGGCGATCGTCTTCAGGTCGAGATCGGAGGCGCGCAACAACTGCCGCGCGTCGCGATAGCGCGCCTCGTCGAGCAGCGCGCGATAGCCGGCGCCGGCTTCGTCGAGCCGCCGCCGCAAGGTGCGCGTCGAGACATGCAGGCGCCGCGCCAGCGCATCCGGGTCCGGATAACCGTCGGCGCCCGCCACCAGCTCGGCGCGCACGCGTTCCACCCAATCCCCTTCGTCCTGCCGCACCGCCGCGTATTCGCGCTCGACCTGCGCCAGCGCCTGCCGGTGCGCGACCTCGTCGGCCAGCGCCAGCGGCCAGCCCAGCGCCTCGCGCGCGATCCACAGCGCATGCGCCTCGCAATCGAAGCGCACCGGCGGCAGCCGCTCGCGATACGGCGCGAAGTAGGGCGGCTCGGGCCAGGCGAAACGCAGCTCGAGCGGCGGCGCGCCGCAGCCGGTCAGCGCCGGCAGCGATTGCGCGAGCCCGGCCAGCACGAACTCGAACAAGGTGTGATGGCGCAGCACCGGGCTCGACTGCACGCCGGCCAGGGTCAGCGTGGCGCCGTCGCCGTGCTCGGCGTAGGCGAGCGTGTATTGCCGGTTGCGGGTGCGGAAGTAGCGGGCATTGACCTCGAGCGCGGTGCGCAGGTCCGGCGCGGTCATCGCGGCATAACCGAGGAAGCCGTGCACCGAGGGCCGCAGCCGCAGGCCGAGCTCGAAGCCGAAACCCTCGTCGCAGGTCAGCGCGATCGCGTTGAGCACCAGCCGCGCCCATTGCGAGGGCGATACGCGCGCGTCGGGCTGGGCCAGCACCTCGTCGCGCAACCCCGTGCCGGCACGCAGCGCGCGCTGGTCGAGGCCGCGCTCGGCGAGCAACTGCATGAGCAGGCGCGGGTAGGCGACCGGGATGGTCGGGCGCCGCAAGCCCAGGCTGTCCTTGGACGGGGAGCGTGTCATCGCATCGATTTGGCCACAAATGACAAGCATTATGGCTGTTTGACCCCTCACGCTCAAGCGAGGCGCCGCCTAGCATCGAGGGCATACCAGAACCTGCTCCCCGCCATGACGACCCCGTTCCCGCACCTGCTCGCGCCGCTCGACCTCGGCTTCACCACCTTGCGCAACCGCGTCCTGATGGGCTCGATGCATACCGGCCTGGAGGACAGCCGCAAGACCCTGCCGCGCCTGGCCGAGTATTTCGCCGAGCGCGCGCGCGGCGGCGTCGGCCTGATCGTCACCGGCGGTTTCGCGCCGAACCTGGCCGGCTGGACCAAGCCCTTCGGCGGCACGCTGGCCAGCTCGGGCGCGGCGCGCCGGCACCGGCTGATTCCCGGGGCGGTGCATGCCGAAGGCGGCAGGATCGCGCTGCAGATCCTTCATACCGGCCGCTACGGCTACCATCCGCTGGCGGTCGCGCCCTCGCGCATCAAGTCGCCGATTTCGCCGTTCGCGCCGCGCGCGCTGTCGGCGGCCGGCGTCGAGCGGCAGATCCGCGCCTTCGTGCGCTGCGCGGTGCTGGCGCGCGAGGCCGGTTACGACGGCGTTGAGATCATGGGCTCCGAGGGTTACCTGATCAACCAGTTCGTCTCGCGCCACACCAATCATCGCGACGACGCCTGGGGCGGCAGCTACGAGAACCGCATGCGCTTTCCGGTCGAGATCGTCGAGCGCACCCGCGAGGCGGTCGGCCCCGACTTCATCCTGATCTACCGGCTGTCGATGCTGGACCTGATCCCCAATGGCAGCGACTGGGACGAGACGGTTCGGCTCGCGCGCGCGGTCGAGCGCGCCGGCGCGACCCTGATCAATACCGGCATCGGCTGGCACGAGGCGCGCGTGCCGACCATCGCCACCTCGGTGCCGCGCGGCGCCTTCGCCTGGGTCACGAGGAAGATGAAGGGGGAGGTGGGCATCCCGCTGGTGACGACCAATCGCATCAACCGGCCCGAAGTGGCCGAGCGGATCCTGGCCGAGGGTTGCGCCGACATGGTATCGATGGCGCGGCCATTCCTGGCCGATCCGGAATTCGTCGCCAAGGCGGCCAGCGGGCGTGTCGACGAGATCAACGTCTGCATCGGCTGCAACCAGGCCTGTCTCGATCACGCCTTCAAGAACCGCATCGCCTCCTGCCTGGTCAATCCGCGCGCCTGCCACGAGACCCTGCTCGAGATCCGCCCCGCCGCGCAGGCCAAGCGCATCGCGGTGGTGGGCGCGGGCCCGGCCGGGCTCGCCTGCGCCACCACGCTGGCCCGGCGCGGCCACCGGGTCGAGCTGTTCGACGCGGCCGCGCAGATCGGCGGCCAGTTCAACCTGGCCAAGCGGATCCCGGGCAAGGAGGAGTTCCACGAGACGCTGCGCTACTTCGGGCGGCAGCTCGAGCTGGGCGGCGTGACGCTGCACTTGTCGCGGCGCGTCGAGGCGGCCGAGCTGATCGCCGGCGGCTACGACGAGGTGGTGCTGGCCACCGGCGTGACGCCGCGCGATCCGCGCATCCCGGGCGGCGACGGCCCGAACGTGCTGAGCTACGTCGACGTGCTGGCGCTGGGCAAGCCGGTCGGCCAGCGCGTGGCGGTGGTCGGCGCGGGCGGCATCGGCTTCGACGTCGCCGAGTTCCTGGTGCAGGAGGGCGTCTCGCCCTCGCTCGACCTGGCCGCCTGGCAGGCCGAGTGGGGCGTGACCGATCCGGCGCGCGCCCGCGGCGGCATCGTGCCGGCCCAGGTCGCGCCGCCCGCGCGGCGCGTCACGCTGTTGCAGCGCAAGCCTGCGCCGCTCGGCAAGGGGCTCGGCAAGACCACCGGCTGGATCCACCGCGCCACGCTCAAGATGAAGGCGGTGGAGATGATCGGCGGCGTGAACTACGAGCGGATCGACGCGCGCGGGCTGCACGTGAGCTTCGGCGAGAAGCGCGAGCGGCCGAGCCTGATCGAGGCCGACACGATCGTGCTGTGCGCCGGCCAGGAGCCGCGCCGCGACCTGCAGGCCGCGTTGCTGGAGGCGGGCCTGGCGGTGCACCTGATCGGCGGCGCGGACGTTGCGGCCGAGCTCGATGCGAAGCGCGCGATCGACCAGGGCACGAGGCTGGCCGCGAGGCTTTGAGACCGGGCGGAACGGCGCTATCCTGTCGCATCGCGCTGACGGTTTAGGAAATCGAAGCTTTCATTTTCGTTTCGCGCAAGCGTGTGGTTTCGACACCTCTTTTGATCGGAAGGAAAGCATTAAGAAAGCAATATTGAAAGCTTTTGGAAAGTTTCGGCGAGGCGCCGGAACACCTCGGAATCGTGTTCGAAACGTCAAATTGAAGCAAATTTCGATTTGTCAAGCCCCTGTTTGACGCCGTTTGGATGATCTCGCCCCGTTTCTGAAGCGAAAAAAACTTCAATAAAATCAATGCTTCGATTCATCGAGAAAAATGCAACAGAATGTTGCGATGCAAAACGTCGCACTTACCTTTATCCTCGTTAACCCGGCGCGGTGTAGTCGCTCTTGTTACATAACTTTCGATTGCATTACACTGCGGGCGCTTCGCCGTTTTGAGCGGGCGAACATTACAAATCTTACGTTTCTTTCGTCTCAGTCGAACGACTCTCTGACCGGGTTTTCATAGGGTTTTGCCGCCATGCAATCTGTACCATTCCTGAGCCTCGCGATCTGGACACCGATCGTGTTCGGCGTGGCCATCCTGCGCATCGGATCGGATCGTTATCCGCATCGGGCTCGGTGGCTCGCGCTGGTGGGCGCGATCGTCGGCCTGCTGGTGACCGTGCCGCTGGTCGCCGGTTTCGACGCGCACAACACCGCGGCTCAGTTCACCGAATACAAGCCCTGGCTGTCGGCGTTCGGTTCGGCATGGCGGATGGGCGTGGACGGGCTGTCGCTCTGGCTGGTAGTGCTGTCGGCCTTCACCACCCTGGTGATCGTGATCGCCTCCTGGGAATCGGTCACCACCCGCGTGGCCCAGTACCACGGCTCCTTCCTGATCCTGTCGGGGCTGATGATCGGCGTGTTCACGTCGCTCGACGGCATGCTGTTCTTCATCTTCTTCGAGGCCACGCTGATCCCGCTGTTCGTGCTGATCGGCACCTGGGGCCACGCCAACCGCGCCTACGCGGCCATCAAGTTCTTCTTCATCTCGTTCGCCGGTTCGCTGCTGATGCTGGCCGCGATGCTCTACCTGTTCGGCGTGACCCACACGTTCGACATGGCGGTCTGGCAGAAGACCCACCTCGGCTTCACGCCGCAGTTGCTGGTGTTCCTCGGCTTCTTCGCGGCCTTCGCGGTGAAGGTGCCGATGTGGCCGGTGCACACCTGGCTGCAGGACGTCTACACCGACGGCCCGACCGGCGCCGCGGTGTCGCTTGGCATGATCAAGATCGGCGGCTACGGCTTCCTGCGCTTCGCCCTGCCGATCACGCCCGATGCCGCCCACTACCTGGCGCCCGTGATGATCGGCCTGTCGCTGATCGCGGTGGTCTATGCCAGCCTGCTGGCGCTGGCGCAGAAGGACATGGCCAAGATGCTGGCCTACTCGGCGGTCGCCCACATGGGCCTGGTCACGCTCGGCGTGTTCCTGTTCGACCAGATGAGCATCACCGGCGCGATCGTGCAGATGATTTCCTACGGCTTCGTGGCCGGCGCGATGTTCCTCTGCGTGGGCGCGCTCTACGATCGCACCAAGACCCGCGCGATCGCCGAATACAGCGGGGTGGTCAACACCATGCCGCGCCTGGCGCTGTTCGCCGTGCTGTTCGCGATGGCCAACGTCGGCCTGCCGGGCACCTCGGGCTTCGTCGGCGAATTCCTGGTGATCATGGGCGCGGTGCGCGTGAACTTCTGGATCGGCGCGATCGCCGCGCTGACCCTGATCCTGAGCGCGGCCTACACGCTCTGGATGCTCAAGCGGGTGATTTTCGGCGCGATCAAGCACGAGCGCGTCGGCAAGCTGATCGACCTGAGCCGCCGCGAGTCGGTGGTGTTCGCGGCGCTGGCCGTGATCGTGCTCGCGATCGGCATTTATCCGAAGCCGTTCACCGACGTGATCGACCCGGCCGCCGCCAGCATCGTCGCGCAGCTCGAGCAGCGCGCCAATGCGGCCCAGGACGGTTCGGGCGCGCCGGCGGCTTCCACCATCAGCGTTCAGACGGAGTCGCGCACGCCGCGCACGCCGACCTGATCGCCGATGCCGGACCCGGCTCTCAGGGGGGCGGGTGCGGTGTGCTATCGTCCGCGGGCTGCCACGGGCGACGGCCGACAAAGTTGCTTGATGTGGCAACGTGTCGCACGGTGAGTTTTGGTAAGGATCATTTGCTAAGATTCACCGCTTTTTCCCACTCCAACGGCTTTATGATGCGTGCGCTTGCGCGAATCGGGGCATAGCCGGTTCGCACCAATCGACCACGCGCAAAATCAGGCAAATGTGATGAATAGAAAGGCATTTAGAAGCATATTGCTTTTATTGGGCGCCGGATTGCTTGTCTGTCTATCCGGTTGCAACTTTGACGTACTGGACCCGAAGGGCAGCGTCGGGGCCGCAGAGAAGTCGCTGATCTGGACTTCGACGTGGGTCATGCTGATCGTCGTGATTCCGGTGATCGTGCTCACGCTGGTGTTTGCGTGGCACTATCGAGCGTCGAACCGCAGCGCGACGTATGCACCGAAATGGGCGCATTCGAACGCGATCGAAGTCGTTATCTGGACGGTTCCGACGCTGATCATTCTGTATCTTGGCATCCTCACCTGGACTTCGACGCACGAGCTGGATCCGTACAAGCCGCTCGAGTCGAATGTGAAGCCGATCAACGTCGAAGTCGTCGCGCTCGACTGGAAGTGGCTGTTCATCTACCCGGATCTGGGTATTGCCTCGGTGAACCAGCTCGCGATTCCCGTCGGTACGCCGGTCAACTTCCGCATCACGTCGGATTCGGTGATGAACTCGTTCTTCATCCCGCAGCTCGGCACCCAGGTGTACGCGATGGCCGGCATGCAGACGCGTCTGCACCTGATCGCCGACCACGCAGGCGACTACGCCGGCCTGTCCGCCAACTACAGCGGCAAGGGCTTCTCGGACATGAAGTTCCGCACGCTGGCCACCTCGCAGTCGGACTTCGACGCATGGGTCCAGAAGGTCAAGGCCACGCCGCAGCGCCTGGACATGACGGAATACGCGAGCGTCGCCAAGCCGAGCGAAAAGGATCCGGTCCGCTTCTTCTCGACCATCGATCCGCGCCTGTTCAATAACATCGTTGGCAAGTACAACAACGGCCACGTCATGGAATTCAATGACGCGTCGTGCAGTACGACGAAGGGGTAAGCATGTTCGGAAAACTTACACTCGACGCGATTCCGTATCACGAGCCGATCCTCGTGATCACGGCGCTCGGCGTCGGCATCATCGGGGCGCTGGTGTTCGGCCTCGTGACTTACTTCGGTAAGTGGAAATATCTCTGGACCGAGTGGCTGACGAGCGTCGACCACAAGCGTCTGGGCGTGATGTACATCGTGGTTGCCCTGGTCATGCTGCTGCGCGGCTTCGCCGACGCGATCATGATGCGTACCCAGCTGGCCTTCGCGTACGACGCGCCGGGTTATCTCCCGCCGCACCACTACGACCAGATCTTCACCGCGCACGGCGTCATCATGATCTTCTTCATGGCGATGACCTTCATGGTGGGCCTGATGAACCTGGTGGTGCCGCTGCAGATCGGCGCGCGCGACGTGGCCTTCCCGTTCCTGAACTCGCTGTCGTTCTGGATGACGGCGGTCGGCGCGGTGCTGCTGATGATCTCGCTGTTCATCGGCGAGTTCGCGCAGACCGGCTGGCTGGCCTATCCGCCGCTCTCGGAACTGCAGTTCAGTCCAGGCGTGGGGGTCGACTACTACCTCTGGGCCTTGCAGATCTCCGGTGTCGGCACGCTGCTGACCGGCGTGAACTTCTTCGTGACCATCATCAAGATGCGCGCGCCCGGCATGACGCTGATGAAGATGCCGGTGTTCACCTGGACCGCGCTCTGCACCAACGTGCTGATCATGGCCGCGTTCCCGATCCTGACCGTCACGCTGGCGCTGCTCGGCCTGGACCGTTACCTCGGGATGCACTTCTTCACGAATGACGGCGGCGGCAACGCCATGCTGTACCTGAACCTGATCTGGGCCTGGGGCCACCCCGAGGTGTACATCCTGATCCTGCCGGCGTTCGGCGTGTTCTCGGAAGTCGTGTCGACCTACGCCAAGAAGCCGCTGTTCGGCTACAAGACGATGGTCTACGCCACCTGCGCGATCATGGTCCTGTCCTTCCTCGTGTGGCTGCACCACTTCTTCACGATGGGTTCGGGCGCCGACGTCAACGCGTTCTTCGGCATCGCCACGATGATCATCGCGATCCCGACCGGCGTGAAGATCTTCAACTGGCTGTTCACGATCTACCGCGGCCGCCTGGAATTCACCGCGCCGGTCCTCTGGACGCTGGGCTTCATGATCACCTTCACGGTCGGCGGCATGACCGGCGTGATGATGGCGATCCCGGGCGCCGACTTCGTGCTGCACAACAGCCTGTTCCTGATCGCCCACTTCCACAACGTGATCATCGGCGGCGTGCTGTTCGGCTACCTGGCGGGCTTCAACTACTGGTTCCCGAAGGCCTTCGGCTTCAAGCTCAACGAGAAGCTCGGCAAGCGCGCCTTCTGGTTCTGGCAGATGGGCTTCATCTTCGCCTTCACGCCGCTGTACGTGCTGGGCTTCATGGGCGTGACGCGTCGTCTGAACCACTACGACAACCCGGCCTGGCATCCCTGGATGCTGGTCGCGCTGTTCGGCGCGGTGCTGGTGCTGATCGGCATCGTCCACCAGCTGCTGCAACTGTACGTGTCGATCCGCGACCGCGACCTGCCGGGCAACCGTGACGTGTCGGGCGATCCGTGGAACGGCCGCACGCTGGAATGGGCGACCTCGTCGCCGCCGGCCTCGTACAACTTCGCCATCATCCCGACCATCCACGAGCTCGACGAAGTCGCGTACCGCAAGGAACGCGGCCTGGGCTTCGGTCTGGAGAAGGGCCAGCAGTACGAGGACATCCACATGCCCTCGAACACGAGCGCGGGTTTCTTCATCGGCATGTTCGCGCTGGTGCTGGGCTTCGCCGGTGTCTGGCACATCTGGTGGCTGGCGATCCTCGGCTTCGTCGGTATCGTTGCGACCGCGATCATCTACAGCTCGCAGAAGAACGAGGGCTACTACATTCCGGCCGATACGGTTCGGAAGATCGAAGAGCAGCGTGGCGGCGCACGTGTCGCGGCACGGCCTGCTGAAGCGGAACTGGAGGCCAACTGATGGCACAAACCACCCTGACTGCCGGTCATCACCACGCGGCAGAGCATCACCACCCGCCGTCGCACTCGGTATTCGGCTTCTGGCTGTACCTGATGACCGACTGTATCCTGTTCGGCTCGCTGTTCGCGGTGTTCGCGGTGATGCAGCACCAGTTCGCCGGCGGCCCGACCGCCAAGGACCTGTTCGACATCCCGGGCGTGGCGCTCGAAACGGCGGCCCTGCTGCTGAGCTCGATCACCTACGGCTTCGCGATGATCGGCGCGCACCGCAACAAGCGCGGCGCGGTGTTCGCCTGGCTGGCCGTCACCTTCATCCTGGGCGCCTCGTTCCTGTTCATGGAAATCCGCGAGTTCGCGCACCTGATCGAGGAAGGCGCCGGCCCGGGCCGCAGCGCGTTCCTGTCGTCGTTCTTCACGCTGGTCGCGACCCACGGCCTGCACGTGACGATGGGCATGATCTGGATGGTCGTGCTGCTGTTCCAGATCGCGCGCAACCCGCAGCTGTCGGAGCAGGACATCCGTCGCCTGACGTGCCTGTCGCTGTTCTGGCACTTCTTGGACATCGTCTGGATCTGCGTGTTTACCTTTGTCTACCTCGTGAGTGTGATCTAAATGGCTCATTCTCCTGCCCATGACGGCCACGACGACGCCTCGCACGGCACCGTAAGCAGCTACCTGGTCGGCTTCGTGCTGTCGGTGATCCTGACGGCCGCCTCGTTCGGCGTGGTGCTCGGCGGCTGGTTCGCGTCGACCACCACGATGGTCCTCGCGCTGGCCGTGCTGGCCGCCGTGCAGATCGTCGTCCACCTGATTTTCTTCCTGCACATGAACACGTCGTCGGGCCAGCGCTGGAACCTGACCGCGTTCGTCTACACCGTGCTGACGGTCGGTATCGTGATCGTCGGTTCGCTGTGGATCATGCACAACGTCAGCATGAACATGATGTCGCGTTGATGCAGCGGCCCGCTTCGGCGGGTCCGCGAGCAGCCTCGGAAAAAGCCGCCGCAAGGCGGCTTTTTCCATTCCCGTGCCCGGCATTCGCGGCCTGGCGGGCGGCCGACGAACGAGCCGCCGCCCCGTAAGACTCCGTAAGGCAAATCAAGATCATGCAAGCCATGCCGGCCCGGCTTCGCTTATAGTCACCGGATTGCAAGCCGGCAGGGGAGGAGCGTTCCGTCCCCCGGTTTCCGATCCTTACCGGCCGCTTCCTGGTTTCCTTGTTCCTTCTCGACCGTCCAGTCTCGCGACCATGACCGACACGCCTATCCAGGTCCTGCTGATCGACGACGATGCCGCGCTGCGCGATCTGCTGCGAACCTTCTTCCAGCAACGCGGCATCGAGATCTCGGTGCTGCACGACGCCACCACGCTCGAGCGTCGGCTCGAGCGCGAGCGTCCCTCGGTGATCGTGCTCGACCTGATGCTGCCCGGCGTCGACGGCCTGACCGTGCTCAAGCAGTTGCGCGCGAGCGGCGACCCGATCCCGGTGATCATGCTGACCGCGCGCGCCGACGGCGTCGATCGCGTGATCGGCCTCGAACTCGGCGCCGACGACTATCTCGGCAAGCCCTTCATGCCGCAGGAACTGCTGGCGCGGATCCACGCCGTGCTGCGCCGCCACGCGCCGGCCGGCGCGATCGGCACGCGGCCCGCGCCCGAGCGGCGCGAACCGCTGCGCTTCGGCCCGTTCCGGCTCGACTTCGCCACCCGCACGCTGTACCGCGAGACCGAGGCGCTCAAGCTGACCGGCGGCGAATACGCGCTGCTCGAGGTGTTTGCCCTGCATCCGATGGAAACCCTGTCGCGCACGCGCCTGCTCGACCTGCTGCACGGCCCGTATTCGAACCTGACCGAGCGCGGCATCGACGTGCCGGTCTGGCGCCTGCGCCGCCTGCTCGAGGACGATCCGGCCCAGCCGCGCTACGTGCAGACCATGCGCGGCGTCGGCTACATGTTCGTGCCCGGCGGCGAGGGTGATGAAGCGCACGTTTGACACCCTGTTCGCGCGGCTGGCGCTGATGGCGATCGGACTGGTGCTGGTGGTCCATGCCATCGGCCTGGTGCTGCTCGATCGCGAGCGGCTGCGCCTCGAGGTCGAGCAGACGCGCCGCGTGATCGCCCTGTCGACCCAGGCGCAGGCCAGCGGCAGCGCGCTGGGCCTGGCGGTGAGCGCGATGCTCGGCACCTCGTTCGTCGATACGCGCGACGCGGTCGCCTTCGGCTGCCCGAAACCCTGCACCGACACCTACGGCCCCTTCGAGCGCCACCTGCGCGAGGCGATGCCGCCCGGCACCCACGTGGTGGCCGACGGTCACACGCGCACGCTGTGGGCGCGCTACCCTGGCGCGAAATACTGGATCACGCTGCCCTCGACCATGCCCTCGGTGACGCGCTTCATCGGCGCATCCTCGCTGACCATGCTGGTCGGCATCGGGCTGGCGATCTTCGGCGCCTGGCGCATCCAGCGCCCGCTGCGGCGGCTCGCGCAGGCCGCGCGCGACTTCCGGCTCGGCAATCGCCAGCCGGCCGTGCCGATCGGCGGGCCGCGCGAGGTCAAGGAGGTGATCGCCAATTTCAACGAGATGGTCAGCGAGCTCTCGCAGGGCGAGCAGGAGCGCGCCGTGATGCTGGCCGGGCTGGCGCACGACCTGCGCGCGCCGATCACGCGCATGCAGGTGCGCGCCGACCTGCTGCCCGACGCGGCCACGCGCGCCGGTTTCCTGCGCGACTCGGAGGCGCTGTCGCGCATCGTCACGCAGTTCCTCGATTTCGCGCGCGAGGGCAGCGAGCCTTCGCCGGCCGCGAGCGTCGACCTGCATTGCCGCCAGCATTACGGCGGCGAACTCGACGACGGGCTGGTGAGCATCGACCTGCGTGCTGGCGAGGGTTTCCATCTGCCGCTGGTCGATCTCGACCGGATCCTCACCAACCTGATCGAGAACGCCATGACCTATGGCGAGCCGCCGGTGGAGATTTCCACCGAGGCGGCCGCGCAGGGTTATCGCCTGATCGTGCGCGACCACGGGCCGGGGATTCCCGAGGCCGAACTCGAGCGCGCGCTGCGGCCCTTCGTGCGGCTCGACGCGGCGCGCGGCGGCGACGCGCATTGCGGGCTGGGCCTGGCGATCGTCAAGCGGCTGGTGCGCCAGCATCGCGGCAGCTTCGTCGCCTCGAATGCCGATGACGGCGGTTTCGTGGTGACCATGACCTTCCCGTTCGCCTGAGCCAAACGACGAGGCCCGATCGAAACGATCGGGCCTCGTGCTTTCCGACATCGCCGACATCTCGGCATCGCGCCGATGCCGCCGTCGATCAGCTGTCGTCCTCGCGGATCGACGAGGGATGGCGGCACAGCGCGCGCACTTCCACCTGCATGTACGGGAACAGCGGCAACTGGCTCAGCAGGTCGTGCAGATGCGCCGGGCTTTCCACGTCGAACACGCTGATGTTCGCGTAACGTCCGGCGATGCGCCACAGATGCCGCCAGATGCCTTCCTGCTGCAGCTTCTGCGACATCGCCTTTTCCTCGGCCTTGAGGCTCGCCGCCTTGACCGGGTCCATCTCGGCCGGCAGGTTCACGGTCATTTCCACATGGAACAGCATGGTCGTCCTCCGGGCTCAGGCCGAGGCGCGCGCGCGATCGACCTCGGCGCTCGGCAGGGCGGCACGCTCGCGCGTCATGCGGAAGTCGAAGTCGATCAGCGTGAACTGGCCGCCCAGGCCATAGGGCTTGCCCTCGGCGCCCTCGGCCTTCTTCAGCTCGGGCACCAGGCCGTCGCGGGTGGCGAAGGCGAAGTCGTCCCACAGATACGGATCGCCGTCGATATTGATCTGGGTGGTCAGGCGGCGCATGCCGTCGGCGGTCACGAAGAAGTGGATATGGGCGGGGCGATGGCCATGGCGGCCGACCAGGTCGAGCAGTTGCTCGGTCTTGCCGCCCGGCGGCACGCTGTAGCCGACCGGCACCACGCTGCGGAAGGCATACCGGCCCTCGGCATCGGTGCGGATCGAGCGGCGCAGGTTGAAGGGCTGTTGCGACGGGTCGAAGTAGGAATAGTTGCCGAGATGGTTGGCGTGCCAGACCTCGACCAGCGCATTGGCCAGCGGCTTGCCTGCGTCGTCGAGCACCTGGCCGCGCATCACCAGCGCCTCGCCCGGCTCGCCGTCCTCGTCCAGTCGCGCGAAGCCGGCCGATTCCGGCGCGCCGGCCACATAGAGCGGGCCCTCGATGGTGCGCGGCGTGCCGCCCTCGATGCCCGCGCGGGCCTCGGCCTCGTCGAGCCGCACGTCGAGGAAGTGCTCGAAGCCGAAGCCGGCCGCCAGCAGCCCCAGTTCGCCGCTCTTGCCCGCCTCGCCGAGGTAGTTCAGCGCGGTCCAGAACTCGCTCGGGCTGACGTCGAGTTCCTCGATGGTGTAGAACAGGTCGCGCGTGATCCGGTTGACGAGCGCGCGCACGCGCGGATTGCCGGGCTTGATGGCGGTGTCGTCGAAGGATTTCAGCAGGGCGTCGATGGCGGGCTTGTCCATGTATGTCTCCGATGTGTGAATGTGGGGGCGAGGCGGGTGGCGCGGCGGTTCAGGTCCGCCGCATCCGTTCGATGCGTGGCCAGTCGGGCTCGATGCCGAGCCCCGGGCCGTCCGGCAGGTGCAGCGCGAAGTCGTGATAGCGCAGCGGCTCGACCAGGATCTCCTCGGTCAGCAGCAGCGGGCCGAACAGCTCGGTGCCCCAGTCCAGCGGCCCGAAGGTGCTGAACAACTGCGCCGAGGCGAGGGTGCCGATCGCGCCTTCCAGCATGGTGCCGCCGTACAGCCCGAGCTGCGCGGCCTTCGCGATCGCGGCCACCTGCGCCGCGCCGGCCAGGCCGCCCGACTGGGCGATCTTGATGGCGAACACGTCGGCGGCGCGCGAGCGCGCGATCTCGTAGGCGTCGAAGGCGCCGTGCAGCGCCTCGTCGGCCATCACCGGCACGGCGGCCAGCGCCGTGAGGCGGGCCAGGCCGGCGCGGTTGGCCGCCGAGATCGGCTGCTCGACCAGGCCGACGCCGGCCTCGGCCAGGCGCGGCAGGGCGCGCAGGGCCTCGGTCTCGCTCCAGGCCTGGTTGACGTCGACGCGCACCTCGCCGCGCGGGCCGAGCGCGGCGGCGATCGCGGCCACGTGGGCGAGATCCTGCTCCACCGGGCGCAGCCCGATCTTGAGCTTGAACACGCGATGGCGGCGCGCCTCCAGCATCTGCTCGGCTTCGGCGATGTCGCGCGCGGTGTCGCCGCTGGCCAGCGTCCAGGCCACCTCGACCGAATCGGCGGTGCGCCCGCCGAACAGCTCGGACAGCGGCACGCCGAGGCGGCGTGCCTGGGCGTCGTAAAGGGCGGTTTCCACCGCGCACTTGGCGAAGCGGTTGCCCTGGAACAGCTTGCGCAGGCGCGCCATGGCGGCGGCCGGGCGCGTGGCGTCCATACCCTGCAGCAATGGAGCGAAGTAGGTGTCGATATTGGCGCGGATGCTTTCCGGGCTTTCCTCGCCATAGGCCAGGCCGCCGATGGTGGTGCCTTCGCCCACCCCCTCGACCCCGTCGCTGCAACGCACACGCACCAGCACCAGGGTCTGGCAGTTCATGGTCGCCACCGACAGGCGGTGCGGGCGAATGGTGGGGACGTCGACCAGCAGGGTCTCGACCCGCTCGATGCTCACGCCAGTTGCTATCATGCGATTCCTCCGGTTGGCGCTCATGGTCGGTCAAAAGCCCGGCGGCCGTCCAACACCGTTTCCGACTACTTCCATACTTTCGAGGTATGCATGGAATTGCGGCAGCTCCGCTACTTCATCGCCGTCGCCGAAGAGATGAACATCACGCGGGCGGCCGAGCGGCTGCACATGACGCAGCCGCCGCTGTCGCGCCAGTTGCAGATGATCGAGGAGGAAATCGGCCTGCCGCTGTTCGAGCGCGGCGCGCGGCCGCTGCGCCTGACCGAGGCCGGGCGCGTGTTCTACGCGCAGGCGCGGCGCCTGGTCGAGCAGGCCGACGAGCTGGCGCCGCTCACGCGGCGGCTCGCGCAGTTGTCGGAGCGGATCGTGATCGGTTTCGTGCCCTCGTCGATGTACGGCGCGCTGCCCGACGTGATCCGCGCCTTCCGCGAGCGCGCGCCGAACGTCGAGCTGTCGCTGATCGAAATGTTCACGCTGGAGCAACTGGGCGCGCTGAAAGGGGGGCGCATCGACGTCGGTTTCGGCCGGCTGCGCTTCGACGACGACCAACTGGTGCGCGAGGCCCTGATCGAGGAGAAGCTGATCGCGGCCTTGCCGGCCGGGCATCGCTGCGCCGATCCCGCGGTGCCGATCACGCTGGCCGAGCTGGCCGCCGACACGCTGATCGTCTATCCCAGCACGCCGAGGCCGAGCTTCGCCGACCAGCAGCTCTCGGCGCTGCGCGACGGCGGGCTCACGCCGGCCGCCGTGCACGAGGTGCGCGAGCTGCAGACCGCGCTCGGGCTGGTGGCGGCCCAGGTGGGCGTGTCGCTGGTGCCGGAGGGCGTGGAGGGCGTGCGCGTGCGCGGCATCGTCTACCGGCGGCTGCCCGAGCCGGTCGCCACCTCGCCGATCATCATGAGCCGGCGCCTGCACGACGAGGGGTCGGCCACCGCGTTGTTCTGCCGGCTGGCGCGCGAGCTGTTCGCGCTGGCGCAGGGGCCGGCGGGCGCCTGAGTCACGCCGGGGCAGCGGCGGTGAAGTGGCCAGGCGCCTGGCAGGGCAGGCTGCGTGGCGGAGATGGCCCAGATAGCCGGGCTGGCCGAGACGGCTGAAGTATCGAAGCGCCGGAGCTGACCGAAGCGGCGGATGCGGCCTGATGCAGCCGCTACGGCGCCAGGTAGAGGGGCGATCGAGACGCTCGCTAGCGCCGCTCCAGCGTGTCCGAGGGCGATTCGCCGAAGCGCTCGCGATAGGCGATCGCGAAACGACCCAGATGCGCGAACCCGCAATCGAGCGCGATATCGGCGATACGCCGGCCCGGCCCGGCCGCGCGCAGCCGCTCGCGCGCGTGCTCGAGCCGCGTGGCGCGCAGGAACTGCGTCGGGCTGAGCCCGCGAAACTGCAGGAAACCCTCGCGCAGCGTGCGTTCCGGCACGCCGGCCGCGGTCACGATATCGGCCAGTTGCAGCGGCTGCGCATAGGCGGCCTCGACGAATTCCTGGGCGCGACGCACGAAGGCGGGCGCGGGATCGTGGCGGCGGGGCGCGATGGCGAGGGCGGCGGGATTGCCGGCCGGAACGGGAAGCGCGGCATGGGCGCGGGCGGAAAGCCCGA
This sequence comes from Burkholderia sp. Cy-637, assembly GCF_011753175.1. NCBI lineage: Bacteria > Pseudomonadati > Pseudomonadota > Betaproteobacteria > Burkholderiales > Burkholderiaceae > Burkholderia > Burkholderia sp. Cy-637. The sequence goes on from NZ_VWWC01000046.1 coordinate 38,611, forward strand.
GCCGGCCCGCCGCGCGCGCCGGATGGCCGTCCACCAGCAGGTCGAGCAGCAACTGCTCGATGCGATCGGCCACGCGCGGGTTGGCGCAGGCCGCTTCCAGCAGGTCCGGCGAGCGTGCCACCAGCATCAGTTGCTGGAGCCACGGCGCCAGCGAGGCACCACCCACGCCGACCACCGGGTCGAGGCCCGGCGCGCCGTCCGTCAGCGCCGCCAGCGCGGCTGCGTCGATGCGCATCACGAACTGCTCGCAATCGGACGACAACTCGGCGTCGAAGGTCTCGCCGGGCGCGCAGATCACGCCGGTGCGCCCGTCCACCGCGAGCAGCCGCCCGCCGGCGCGCACCCGCGCATGGCCGGCCACGCAGAACATCAGCAGGTGGTAGCCGTCGACGGCGTCCACGCGCACCTGCATCGCCTCGCCGAAGGCGATCGCCCCCAGCCCGAGTCGCCCGAGCCGCACGAAATCCATATGGGCCGCGCCGCCGTGCCGGCGGCCGCCCGGCACCAGCGCGTGCGGCTGCATCACGCGCGAGATGCGCTCGCGCGTCTCGTCGAGATCGCGCGATTCGAACAGCCGGTGCGCGCGCAGCGCGAGCGGATCGAACAGGGTCGGGGACATGATCGTGTCGGTGAGCGGCGCCTCGGCGCCGCTGTCGTTTTCGCGATCCTATCGCAAAAATAATCGGCAATCGCCAGAAAGCCGCCGGAACTGGATAGTGCAGTGCCGCAAGCGGGGGCCGCCCGCCGTTTCCGGATAGACGCCGAATATTAGCGTTTCAAGAATCGGTTCCTGTCGGGTGATATCCACCCTCGTCCCCAGGAGACCACCATGGAACTGACCGAAACGCCGGTGCGGCTCGCCGACCGTCACGACACGGCCGAACTGCGTTTTCCGCGCGAGGACGGCTCGCGCGTACCCTACAAGGTGTTCAGCTCGCAGGCCGTCTACGAGCGCGAGCAGGAGCGGATCTTTCGGGGTCCTACCTGGAACTTCGTGGCGCTCGAGGCCGAGCTGCCCAAGCCGGGCGATTTCAAGAGCAGCTTCGTCGGCGACACGCCGGTGGTGGTCACGCGCGGCGAGGACGGCACGCTCTCGGCCTGGGTCAACCGCTGCGCGCATCGCGGCGCGCAGGTGTGCCGCCAGGCACGCGGCAACGCCAGCTCGCATACCTGCGTCTACCACCAATGGAGCTTCGACAATGCCGGCAACCTGCTCGGCGTGCCGTTCCGGCGCGGGCAGAAGGGCATGACCGGCATGCCGCCCGATTTCGATCCGAAGCAGCACGGGTTGCGCCAGCTGCGCGTCGAGAGCTATCGCGGCCTGGTGTTCGCGAGCTTCAGCGAGGAAGTCGCGCCGCTGCCCGAGTACCTGGGCGCGGAAATGCGGCCCTGGATCGACCGCATCTTCCACAAGCCGATCGAGTACCTCGGCTGCACGCGGCAATACTCGAAGTCGAACTGGAAACTCTACTTCGAGAACGTGAAGGACCCGTATCACGCGAGCATGCTGCACCTGTTCCATACCACCTTCAATATCTTCCGGGTCGGCATGAAGGCGCGCTCGATCCCCGACGCGACGCACGGCCTGCACAGCATCATCACCGTCACCAAGACCGGCGAGGACACCTCGGCGGCCTACAAGCAGCAGAACATCCGCTCCTTCGACGAGGGCTTCGCGCTGGAGGACGATTCGATCCTGGGGCTGGTGTCCGAATACGACGAGGACACCACCAACCACATCCAGCCGATCTTCCCGCAACTGGTGATCCAGCAGATCCACAACACGCTGGTGGCGCGCCAGTTGCTGCCCAAGGGGCCGGGCAACTTCGAGCTGGTGTTCCACTTCTTCGGCTATGCCGACGACACGCCCGAGCTGCGCGCGCTGCGCATCAAGCAGGCCAACCTGGTGGGGCCGGCCGGCTACATCTCGATGGAGGACACCGAGGCCACCGAGCTGGTGCAGCGCGGCACCTTCCGCGATCCCGACGCGAGCTCGGTGATCGAGATGTCGCGCAGCAATCCCGACCAGCAGGACACGGTGATCACCGAAAGCCTGATCCGGCGTTTCTGGGTCGGCTACCAGAAGCTGATGGGCTATTGAGAACCCCGCGGAGCACACCCATGACCGACGACATTTCGCTGTGGCTCGAACTGACGATGCTGCAGAACCGCTATCTCGGCCACCTCGACAACAACCGGCTGGAAAGCTGGCCGGAGATGTTCACCGAGGACTGCCTGTATGAAATCGTGCCGAAGGAGAACGCCGATCTCGGCCTGCCGATCGGCATCATCCACTGCAGCAACCGGCGCATGCTGCGCGATCGCGTGGTGTCGCTGCGCCACGCCAACATCTACGACGCGCATACCTATCGCCACATGACCTCGGGCCTGACCATCCTCGAAGTGCGCGGCGAGGAGATCGACACCGAGAGCAACTACGTGGTGGTGCAGACCAAGAGCGACGGAGAATCGCATGTCTACCAGGCGGGCCGCTACTTCGACACCGTGGTGCGCACGCCCGAGGGGCTGCGCTATCGCGCCAAGCGCGTGATCTACGACACTTCGCGCGTGCAGACCCTGCTCGCGACGCCGATCTGAACCGCTGGAGGAAGGACATCATCATGACCGAGGACACGCTCGATACCTGGCACGCGCTCGGCGCGCTCGACGAATTCAGCGAGGACGAACCGGCCGCGCGCGTGGTCGGCGGCAAGCCGATCGCGATCTTCCGGCTCGGCGACGAACTGTTCGCGCTGCACGATCTCTGCACGCATGGCCACGCGCGGCTGTCGGAGGGTTTCGTCGAGGACGGCTGCGTGGAGTGCCCGCTGCACCAGGGGCTGGTCGACATCCGCAGCGGCGCGCCGCGCTGCGCGCCGATCACCGAGGCGGTGCGCAGCTATCCGATCCGCATGGTCGACGGGCAGGCGCAGGTCCATGTCGGCTGATCCGGTGGTGATCGTCGGCGCCGGCCACGCGGCCCGGCGCGCGGCCGAGGCCTTGCGCGAGCGTGACGCCGCGCTGCCGATCCTGATGCTGGGCGAGGAGCCCGAGGCGCCTTACGACCGGCCGCTGCTGTCGAAGGACGCGCTGCTCGCGGCGGCCGAGGAGCCGCGCCTGTTCGTGCGCGAGCCGGGCTGGTACGCGCAACAGCGCATCGAGCTGCGCCTGGCCGCGCGCGTCGAGGCGATCGACCGCGCCGCGCAGCGGGTGCGCCTGGCCGACGGC
>NZ_VWWC01000047.1:0-41795 GCF_011753175.1 Burkholderia sp. Cy-637
CGCTGCGTCGCGCAGCCGGCGAGCAGGGCGCCCGCGGCGAGCGTGAGCAGGCCGAGGCGGGCAAGGGATGCGAGAGGGGCGAGCGCGGCGCCCCGGCCCATCGATCGGATCGCGACGCTCACAGGCCCTGTACCTCGAAGCGCTTGAGCGTGTTGACCAGCGTGTCGTTGTCGGGCTCGAGCTTCTGCGCGGCGCGCCAGGCGTCGCGTGCCTTGTCCTGCTGGCCGCTCTTCCAGAGCACCTCGCCGAGGTGCGCGCCGATCTCGGCGTTCGGCTGCAGGCTGTAGGCGCGCGAGAGGATCTTCTCGGCCGTCGCGTTGTCGCCCAGCCGGTACTTGACCCAGCCGAGGCTGTCCATGATGAAGGCATCCTTGGGCGCCAGCGCGCTGGCCTTCTCGATCAGCTCGTTCGCCTCGGGCAGGCGCTGGTTGCGGTCCGCCAGCGAATAGCCGAGCGCGTTGTAGGCTTGCGGATCGTTGGGCTGGGCGCGCATCAGCACGCGCAGCTGCTGCTCCATGGTGGTGTACTGGCCGATCTTCTCCGAGGCCATCGCGTAGTCGTAGCGCAGGTCGGGATCGTCGGGGAAGGCGTCGACGGCCTGGGCGAGCCGGTCGGCCGCCTCGCGGTAGCGCTTGGCCGAGAACAGCAGCGAGGCGTCGGTGCGCGCGATCACGGCCGCGTCGCGCGGATCGTTGACCTGCAGGCCCGCCAGCACCTTGCGCGCGTCGTCGACCTTGCCCTGCTTGGCGAGGATCTGCGCGCGCGTGACCTGCGCCGGAATGTAGTGCGGGCTGGCCGGGTCGATCTTGTCGAGCCACTGCGAGGCCTGCGCGTCGTTGTTCTGCTCGACCGAGATCTGCGCGAGGTAGACGTAGGCCTGGCCGACATCGGCATCGGGCAGCTTCTGCGCCGCGTCGATGTACTGCTTCAGGTACTTGGAGGCGTCGTCGAGCTGCTTCTGCTGGATCTTGATCAGGGCCAGCGCCATCAGCGGCGCCGGTTCCTTCGGATCGTTGCGGTGCATGGTCTCGAACTGCTTCTGCGCGTCGTCGAGACGATTGTCGGCCAGGTAGAGCTGGGCCAGCGCCAGGCGCCCTTCGCGCGCCTTGGGGTTCTGCTGCACGTATTTCTCGAACGAGGCCACGCCGATCGCGCGCTCGTCGGGGCCCATCTGCGAGAGCATCAGGGCGGCCGGCAGGTAGTCGGGCTTCAGTTCCAGCGCCTGCTTCAGCGAGGTGACGGCGGCCGGCTTGTCGTCCACGGCAAGCTGCTGGCGGGCGATCGCCAGGCGCGCCTCGGGGCGGATCAGGTCGTCCTTGAGCAGGTGCTGCAGCACCGTCAGGCCGTCCACGCGGTTCGGGCCGCGCGCGATCAGGGCCTGCAGGGCCAGGATCGCGTCGCCGCGGTTGTCGCCGTTGGTGCGGGCCAGCTCGCGGCCCAGCAGCGGCTCGGCGTCGAGCGGCTTGCCGGCCAGCACCAGCAGGGCCGCATCGACCTGGGCCGCGCGATTCGAATCGGGTGCGTACTCGCGCCACAGGTTCGCGGCGGCCAGCGCGTCGGCCGGGCTTTGCGCGGCCAGCGCGATCTCGGTGGCGCGCTGCGCCATCCGCGGATCCTTGGTATCGCGCGCCAGGGCGAGATAGGTCTGGAAGGCGGGCGCCGGCTGGGCGCGTTGCAGCGCGACCTCGGCCGCCAGTACCTGGTAGACGATCTGCGCGCTCAGCGTCACGCCGGGCAGGTCCTTCTTTTCGTCGGGGAAGGCCGGCGAGAAGGCGCTCTGCGTCAGCGCATCGTCGTCGGCCGCGCCGGCCGGCGCGGTGACGGCGGCGCCGGAGGCGGGCGTCTGGGCGTGAACGGGCATGGCGCCGAACGTCCATGCGGCGAGCAGCGCGGCGCCGAGTGCGCGGCGGACCGGGAAGGCGAACGCACGGCGCGCGTGGGCGGCGGGGCGCTTCGAAGACAGCGTCGAGGACAAGGTCATGGAAATCCGTTCGAGGTTTCGGACGATTGTAACGCGCTCGCTACAATACGCGCACCATCGCCCCTAGCCACCCACAGACCACAAAACCATGCCAGAGTTGCCGGAAGTCGAGGTTACACGTCGCGGAATCGAACCCTTCGTCGCCGGGCACCGCGTCAGGCGCGTCGACGTGCGCACCGCGATGCTGCGCTGGCCCGTCCCCGAGAATTTCGCGGCGGCGCTCGAGTCGCGCGAGGTGCTGCGCGTCGAGCGGCGCGGCAAGTACCTGCTGTTCGAGCTCGACGCCGGCTGGTTCATCGTCCATCTCGGCATGACGGGCACCTTGCGCGTGCTGCCGGGCGGCGTCGCGCCCCAGGCCGGCAAGCACGACCATATCGACTGGATCTTCGACGCCTGCGTGCTGCGTTTTCGCGACCCGCGCCGCTTCGGCGCGGTACTCTGGCACCCGCGCGAGCAGGGCGACATCCATGAGCACCACCTGCTCACCAGCCTCGGCGTGGAGCCGTTCTCGCCGGCCTTCACGGCCGCGCTGCTGTACCGGCGCACGCGCGGGCGCACCGTTTCGGTGAAGCAGGCGCTGCTGGCCGGCGACATCGTGGTCGGGGTCGGCAACATCTATGCCTCGGAAAGCCTGTTTCGCGCCGGCATCCGGCCGACCACGGCGGCTGGCCGGGTCTCGCTGCCGCGCTACGAGCGGCTGGCCGAGGCGGTGCGCGCCACGCTGGCCGACGCGATCGAGCGCGGCGGCAGCACCTTGCGCGATTTCGTCGGCAGCAACGGCGAAAGCGGCTATTTCCAGCTCGACTGCTTCGTCTATGATCGCGCGGGCGAACCGTGCCGCGTATGCGGCACGCCGATTCGCCAGATCGTGCAGGGCCAGCGGTCGACCTATTTCTGTCCGAATTGCCAGCGTTGAAAACATCTTGAAACCCCCACGTACCCAAGCGGCGCCGGCCGCGCCCGCGACACCGCTCGAAGCGAGCTTCGCCACCCGCCTGATCGCCTGGCAGCGCGAGCACGGCCGCCACGACCTGCCGTGGCAGAACACGCGCGATCCGTACCGGATCTGGCTGTCGGAAATCATGCTGCAGCAGACCCAGGTATCGACGGTGGTGCCTTATTACCAGCGCTTCCTCGAGCACTTCCCCGATGTCGCCGCGCTGGCCGCCGCGCCGGCCGACCAGGTGATGGCGCTGTGGGCCGGGCTCGGCTACTACACGCGGGCGCGCAACCTGCATCGCTGCGCGCAGGTGGTGATGAACGAGCATGGCGGGCGCTTTCCCGAATCTCCCGAGGCGCTCGCCGAGCTGCCCGGCATCGGCCGCTCGACCGCGGCGGCGATCGCCTCGTTCGCGTTCGGCGCGCGCGCGCCGATCCTCGACGGCAACGTCAAGCGCGTGCTGGCACGCGTGTTCGGCGTGGAGGGGTTCCCGGGCGAAAAGCGCGTGGAGAACGGGATGTGGGCGCTGGCCGAGCGGCTGTTCCCGCGCGAAGCCGATGATGCCGGCATCAGCGCCTACACGCAGGGGCTGATGGATCTCGGCGCGACCTTGTGCGGGCGCGGCAGGCCCGATTGCAAGCGCTGCCCGTTCGCGGCCGACTGCGTGGCCAATACCACGGGCCGGCAGCGCGAACTGCCGGCCGCGCGCCCGAAGAAGGCGGTGCCGACGCGGCGCACCTGGATGCTGGTGCTGCGCGACGGCGACACGGTGCTGCTGGAGCGGCGCCCGCCCACCGGCATCTGGGGCGGCCTCTGGAGCCTGCCCGAGGCCGACGGCGACGCGGCGGCCCTGCAGCGCGTGCGCGAATTCGGCGCCGAGGCGGTGATTCCGCTGGCGCCGTTCACGCATGTCTTCACGCATTTCCGGCTGGAGATCGAGCCGCGCATCGCCGACATCGGCGCGGCGCAAGCGGCGGGCGGCATGCTGGTGGCGGCCAGCGCCGATACCGAATGGGTGCCGCTGGCGCGGCTCGACGCCTATGGCCTGCCGGCGCCCGTGCGCAAGCTGCTCGACAGCCTGAGCGGGCCGCTGATCTGAGAAGAGGGAAGATGGGCGCGGCGCGCCGACGGGCGCCGCGCGAGCTTGAAGGGGTAGCCGAGCCTGGCGCGGGCCTGAGCCTCAGAGCCAGTCGTGACGCTTGAGCACCTGATGCACGGCGTCGATGCGCGCGCCCACGTCGGGAAACTCCATCAGCTTCTGCCGCATTCGCAGGTCCAGCGGCAGCACCTCGGCGAGGCGATTCGCAACCCAGCTCGGCTCGTCGAAATGGAAGGGCTCGAGAAACGGCAGCTCGCCCGACTTCACGTTGCGCAGCGCCTCGATGATCCGTTCCAGCACTTCCGCGCAGGCGCCGAACTGCGCGATCGACAGTTCGCCGTCGAGCGGCTGGTCCTCGGGCAGCGGCTCGGCGATGCCGACCAGCAGCCCGTTCGATTCGACGCGATGCGAGAGCAGCTCGAAACGCTGGGTGCCGACCGTGCGCAGCAGCAGCATGCCGAATTCGCCGGTATCGCATTCGATGATCTCGGCCATGCAGCCGATCGTCTCGGGCACCGCCACTTCATCGTCGTGCGCCACCTCGGGCCCGCTCTTGAGCAGGCAGACGCCGAACGGCAGCTTCTCGCGCAGGCAGGCGCGCGCCATGTCGACGTAACGCGCCTCGAATACCTTGAGCGGCAGCAGGCCGCCCGGAAACAGCACCGTGTGCAGCGGGAACAGCGGCAGATCGACGAGCCGCGTCGAAAGCGAGGACATGCGCAGCCTCCTGGAGAGGTGCGGCTCGGGCCTTAGCTGACGAGCCGCGATGACGCCTCGGCATTCACCGGTGCGTCACGATGCCGCACAATCACGTTCGCCTGCTGCGACAGACGCGCGGCGAGCGTCTCCGCAATGAACACCGAGCGATGCTGGCCGCCCGTGCAGCCGATCGCGACCGTCAGATAGCTGCGGTTGTCGTCGCGGAAATGCGGCAGCCATTTGACGAGGAAGCTCTCGATGTCGTCGATCATCTGGTGGACGATCGGCAGCGCATCGAGGAAAGCGATGACGGGCTGGTCGAGCCCGGTCAGCGGCCGCAGTTCGCGGTCGTAATAGGGATTCGGCAGCGCGCGCACGTCGAACATGAAGTCGGCGTCGAGCGGCACGCCGCGCTTGAAGCCGAAGGATTCGAACATCAGCACCAGGGCGTCGTTCTGCTGCTCGATGAAGCGTTTCACCCAGGTACGCAGCACGTTCGCGCGCAGGTTGCTGGTGTCGATCTCGTGGCCGAAGCCGGCCAGCGGCGCGACCAGCTCGCGTTCGCGCTCGATCGCCTCCTCCAGCGAGGACAGCAGGCCGACATCGGCGTCATGCGAGGGCGAGCCCGACAGCGGGTGACGGCGGCGCGTTTCCGAGAAGCGCTGGATCAGCGCCTGGGTGCTGGCATTGAGGAACAGCACGCGCACGTCGTGATGCTGCGACAGCTCGCGGATCAGGCCGGGCATCTCGTCGAGCGAGCCGCTCGAGCGCGCGTCGATTGCCACCGCCAGGCGGCGTTGGCCTTCGTCGGCGATATAGCGGACGAGCTCGGGCAGCACGCGTGGCGGGAGATTGTCGACGCAGTAATAGCCGGAGTCCTCGAGCGCGTTGAGCGCGACGGACTTGCCGGAGCCGGAGATGCCGGTGATGAGGACGATGCGCATGGGAAGGCTGGAATCCAGACGGTTCATCATAGCACCGGCTTACCGCCCCTGTATGACAGGGCGGGGCGTGGCATGGTGTGACGGCGCGCGCCCGGCGCGCCGGTTCGGCGCTAGACCAGCTTGCCGGGAAACTGGCTGTCCGGGTCCTGCATGGCCAGCCGCTGGCGGTCCATGAAGTCGCGCAGCGTGTCGATGCCGCGCAGTTGCAGGATCGTGTTGCGCACGGCCGCCTCGACCAGTACCGCGAGGTTGCGGCCGGCCGCCACCTGGATGGTCACCTTGCTGATCGGCAGGCCCAGCACGTCGACGGTCTGGCTTTCCAGCGGCAGGCGCTGGAATTCGCCGTCGGGGCGCCGCACCAGCTGGACGATCAGCTTGAGCTTCATCTTCCGGCGCACCGCGGTTTCCCCGAAGATGGTCTTGATGTCGAGCAGGCCCAGGCCGCGCACCTCGAGCAGGTTCTGCAGCAGCGGCGGGCAGCGGCCCTCGACGAAATCGGGGCCAAGTCGCACGAAGTCGACCGCGTCGTCGGCCACCAGGCCGTGGCCGCGGCTGATCAGCTCGAGGCCCAGCTCGCTCTTGCCGAGGCCGGAATCGCCGGTCAGCAGCACGCCCATGCCGAGGATGTCGAGGAACACGCCGTGCAGCGTGGCGCGCGGCGCGAGGATGCGCGACATGTACAGGCGCAGGCTGTCGATCACGGCGGCGGCCGACATCGGCGTGGTGAACAGCGGCGTGGACGAGCGCGTGCAGCGCAGCACCAGCTCGGGCGGGGCGGCGGCGCCGCCGGCAACCACCAGGAACGGCGGTTCGAGGGCGATCAGCTCGGCCATGTGACGCGAGCGATCCTCGTCGGTCTGGCGCTGGTAGTACTCGATCTCGGCCTCGCCGAGCACCTGGATCCGGTTCGGGTGGATCAGGTTCAGGTGGCCGACCAGGTCGGCGCTGGAGGTCGCATTGCCGACCGTCTCGGCGGAAAAGCCGCGTTCCCAGCCTTCATGCCCCGTCAGCCAGCTCAATTTCAGCATGGCTGCGTTGTCGTCGAAGATGCTCTGGGCGTTGATGCTGGACGTATCCATGGACTGCGTCACTCCAAATGGCCGGTGCGGCGAGGCGTCAGCGCTGCGGCGCCGGGACCGGCTGCGGGCGGGCAGGCCGGGCGGTGGACGCCGCCCGTCGTGGGGCAGCTTCCGCCCGAATCAGCTCAAGGTTGCCATTGAGTGAGGAGTCGATGCAACTCGTGGCGATCCGGTTCGGTATGCAGGCGTTCGCGCGCGTCGCGGTCGGACAGCAGTTGCGCGATTTCGGACAGGATCTCGAGGTGCTGCTGGGTGGCCTGTTCGGGCACCAGCAGGAAGATGAGCAGCGAGACGGGCTGGCCGTCTGGGGCTTCGAAGGGGATCGCCTCGGCGAGGCGCACGAAGCCGGCCAGCGGATGCTTGAGGCCCTTGATGCGGCCATGCGGAATGGCGACGCCTTCGCCGAGACCTGTCGAGCCGAGACGCTCGCGCGCGAACAGGTTGTCGGTGACGATGCTGCGCGCGATGCCGTTCTGATTCTCGAAAATCAGGCCGGCTTGTTCGAACACGCGTTTCTTGCTGGTGACGGAGAGGTCGATGACGACATTCTCCAGTGGCAGGATTTTGGCTAGGCGATTCATGTTGGCAGGCAAGGGGGTGGCCTGGGGTCTCCTCGCGGCGTTGGACGAAGTTTCCATGTCGGGCAGGATGCGAGGCGTCGATCGAGGCAGGCTTGTGTGCACGTCAAGCCGGAGCGCCGACGCCACCCGGTAATAACCCGCACATTATAGAGCACGGACGTTCGCATGGTGCGGCGTGAGCGACCTGGTTCGTACGCCACGCCATGCCGACGTGGAACGAAAAACCGCCCGTCGGAACGGGCGGTTTGGCGGGCGCGCGAGGCGCCGGGCTCATTGCGGCGGCTGTTCGGCCTGGTCGACGATGGCCGGTTGATGCTTGATCGGATCGTGCGCGTGCGTCTGCAGACGTTCCATGTGCTTGACCACTTGGCGGTCGAGCTTGTCGATCAGCAGATCGATCGCCGCGTACAGATCGCCGTTGATGCTTTCGACGAAAATCTCTTTCTTGCCCTTCAGGTGCAGGTTGATTTCCGCACGCTGCCGCTTGTCCTTTTCCTTATGGTTGTCGACCGAGAGGATCACAGTGCCATCAATCACCTGGTCGCTATGCCGTAGCACCCTATCGAGCTTGGTGATCACGTGTTCGCGAATGGCAGGCGTCACTTCGAGATGGTGTCCACTGATCTTCAGGTTCATAGTGCTTCTCCATGCAGGTGACCCCGGCGTATCTACAGGCGGCGTCTGCCGGCGGGAGCGATCTCCGTTGATCGATGCGGAGCGGGCCCCGGGGGCGGACTATGCCTTCGACAGCGCGGTGGCCGGAAAACGCCCGCCGCAAGCAGCGGGCTACAGAGACTTGCGCAGATTCACCGCGGGGATCTTGAGGGCTTCGCGATACTTCGCAACGGTGCGGCGCGCGACCACGAAGCCTTGTTCCGCCAGCAGCTCGGCTATTCGGCTGTCCGAAAGAGGAGATTTCTGGTCTTCGGCTCCTATCAGTTGCTTGATGAGGGCGCGGATTGCCGTGGAAGAGGCAGCGCCCCCGGTATCCGTCGACACGTGTGATCCGAAGAAGTACTTAAATTCAAGAGTGCCGAACGGGGTCAGCATGTACTTGCCGGTTGTCACACGGGAGACAGTCGACTCGTGTAGGCCCAGCGTATCAGCTATTTCCCGCAAAACCAAGGGGCGCATGGCAATTTCACCATGCGCGAAAAAGTTCTTCTGACGCTCCACGATGGCCTGCGCGACACGCAGGATGGTCTCGAATCGCTGCTGGATATTCTTGATCAGCCAGCGCGCTTCCTGGAGCTGCTGCTTGAGCGAACCGGCGCCCGGATCGCCCCGGCTGTTGCGCAGGATATTGGCGTACAGGTGGTTGATGCGCAGCTTCGGCACCACCTCGGGATTGAGCTCGGCGAGCCAGTTCTGGCCGCTCTTCCTGACCATGATGTCGGGCACCACGTAGTCCGCCTCGGTCTTGCCGTAGGCGGCGCCCGGGAAGGGCTCCAGCGAGCGGATCAGCGCATGGGCGTCGCGCAGTTCGTCGTCGTTGGCCTTCAACTGCTTGCGCAGCCGCGTGAAGTCGCGCGCGGCCAGCAGCTCGAGATGCTGCGAGACGATGTCGAGCGACAGCGTGCGCGTGGGGGACGGATCGAGCCGCAACAATTGCAGGCGCAGGCATTCGGATGCCGAGCGCGCGCCCACGCCGGCCGGGTCGAAGCTGTGCAGCAGCGCCAGCGCGGCGCCCAGTTCGTCGAGCTCGACCTCCAGTTCCTCGGGCAGGTCGGTCAGGACCTCGTCGAGCCCCGCGCCGAGATAACCGTCGTCGTCGAGCGATTCGATCAGGAACATCACCAGCGCGCGGTCGCGCGGGCCCGCCTGGGTCACGCGCAATTGCGCGGACAGATGCTCGCGCAGCGAGGTCGAGGCCTCGTGCACCTGCAGCGGCGGGAGGTCGTCGTCGTCGGAGGCGCCCGAGGAGCGGCCGTAGTCGTCGAGATTCCACTGGCCCGAATCGCCGCTGTCGGCGTTGTAGTCGTAGTCGTCGCCATTGCGCGAGTCGTCGCGTTCGCCGCGCTCGCCGGAAGCCTCGCTGCCGTTCGAGCCGCCGCCGTGCATCGGCTCGGGCGTCGAGGAAGGCGGGCTCTGCGCGATCAGCGAGCCGTCGGCGGCCACGCGCAGCGGGCTCGCGATCCATTCGTCGTTCTCGAGCAGCGGATTCTGGGCGACGGCCATCGCGACTTCCTGCTGCAGTTCGAGCGTCGACAGCTGCAGCAGCCGGATCGACTGCTGGAGCTGGGGCGTGAGCGCGAGGTGCTGCGACAGGCGAAGTTGGAGGCTGGCTTTCATGGCAAAAAGGAATCGTTACCTGAAGTTTGCCACGTAGGCGGCGCGTTGCGGGAGGCGGGATGATACGAAGCGCGCGATGCGCCGGCCCGTGCGTGGTCGCCGGGACGGCGCACGGAGCTTGCGACCGGGCGCGGATGCCCGGCGGGCCGGCAGGCGGGGCGGCGCCGGGCACGCGGCGCCACGCGCCGGCTTACATGCGGAAATGTTCGCCGAGATAGACGCGGCGGACGCTTTCGTTCTCGATGATGTCCTGCGGGGCGCCGGCGGCTAGCACCGAGCCGTCGCTGATGATGTAGGCGTGGTCGCAGATGCCGAGCGTCTCGCGCACGTTGTGGTCGGTGATCAGCACACCGATGTTCCGTTGCTTCAGGAACTTGACGATCTTCTGGATCTCCAGCACCGCGATCGGATCGACGCCGGCGAAGGGCTCGTCGAGCAGGATGAAGCTGGGGTTGCTGGCCAGCGCGCGGGCGATCTCGACGCGGCGGCGCTCGCCGCCCGACAGCGACAGCGCCGGGTTGTCGCGCAGATGACCGATCTGCAGCTCGTCGAGCAGGGCCTCGGCGCGCGAGGTGATCTCGTCCTTGCCGAGCAGCTTGCCGTTGTCGCCGTGCTGCAGCTCGAGCACGGCGCGGATGTTTTCCTCGACGGTCAGCTTGCGGAACACCGAGGCTTCCTGCGGCAGGTAGGACAGGCCCAGCGAGGCGCGCTTGTGGATCGGCAGCAGGCTGATCGGGCTGCCGTTCAGCGAGATGTCGCCGGCATCGAGCGGCACCAGGCCGACGATCATGTAGAAGGAGGTGGTCTTGCCCGCGCCGTTCGGGCCGAGCAGGCCGACCACCTCGCCGCTCTTCACGTCGAGGGACACGTCCTTGACGACGGTGCGCGAGCCGTAGCGCTTCTTCAGGTTGCGGACCACCAGCGAACTGGTGGTGCCGGCTGGCTGGCGGTTCGGCAGGGCGTTCACGGGTTCGGCTCCTGGATCGAGTTCGACGGCGCGAGCGTGGCGCTCGCGCCGTTGAGCGGGGCCGGGCCGCCGTTCTTGGGCGACAGCATGGCGCGCACGCGGCCGGTCGGATTGCCCGGCGCGGCCACGTCGTTGCCGCCCTTGGCGGTGTAGAAGTCACGCTGGCCGTCGTAGGTGATCACGCTGCCGTGCACCGTGTCGGACACCGTCGTGAGGCCCTGCAGGCGGCGCACCGTGGCATCGCGCGTGAGCGTGGTGAGATCCTGCTTGCCGTCGTAGTCGATGCGCTCGGCATCGCCGTCGATGTACTCGTCGAGGCCCTCGCGCTTCTGGCGGAACGAGGCGTGCTTCTTGCTGCCCGGCGCCATGGTGGCGGTCGCGTACTGGTAGCCCTGCGGATCCTGGCGCACCTCGACGCGGTCGCCCTTGATCAGGATCGTGCCCTTCGTGATCACGACATTGCCGGTCGCGACCGTGACCTGCTTCAGGTCGTCATAGGTCAGGTTGTCGGCTTCGACGTTGATCGGCTTGTTCTGGTCCGCCTTTTCCGCATGCGCGAGCGACACGGCGCCGGGCAGCGCCAGCGCGACGAAGGCCGCGGCAAGCCCGGCGCGGACAGCGCGCCGCGCGCCGCCGATGAAAAAACTAGGGAACGATTCGTTCATGCAGTCACGCAAGCTGGGTTACTTGGATTGGCCGGAAGGGCCGCCGGACACGTCGGACGCGGCGATCGTGCCGCGGACGTTGCCGTACAGGTCGATGACCCGGGTGACATTGTTGTACTTCATGCCGTTGGTCGCATTGGCGATCGACAAACCGCGCTGAAGTTTAACCGGCTTTTCGGTCTCGATCACATCGTCGTTGACGAGCACGCGGAAATGTTCGGAATCGGCTTCCATCGGCGGATCGCCGGCGCCGGCCGCGCGCAGGATCCTGGCGTCGTCGTAGAGATCGACGATCGACACGTCGCCGTTGACGGTGCCGCGCCTGGAGGTGGCCGTGACCACCGGCTTGCCGGGCTGGAACGCGCGCATCGCCGGCTGGGTGAGCTGGCTGGTCTCGTCGTCCTCGTAGTGGATCAGCTTGGCGGCCGTCAGCCGGTACTGGGTCGCGCCCGACTGGTCGAGCTCGGTGACCGAGAAGTTGTCGGCGAAATAGTCGGGCGAATGCGTCTTCGGGCGCGCCACCGCCTCGCCCGGCGGCGGCAGGGTGGCCTGCAGCAGCCAGTAGGTGACGCCGGCCAGCGCGGCCAGCGCGAGGATCGGCAGCAGCGAGCTCAGGTGGAGGCGGGGGAACATGCGTCAGGCTCCGAGCGCGGCGGCCAGCAGGGCCTCGTAGCGGCCCTGGGCGCGCAGGATGGTGTCGACCACCTCGCGCGCGGCGCCATGGCCGCCGCGTGCCTCGGACACCCAGTGGGCGCGCGCGATCACGTCGGGATGCGCGTTGGCCGGCGCGGCCACGAAGCCGCAGCGCGCCATCACGCCGAGGTCGGGCCAGTCGTCGCCCATGTAGCCGCATTCGTCGGACTTGAGGCCGGTGGCCTGCAGCAATTCGGCGAAGGCGCTGAGCTTGTGCTCGACGCCCTGGTACAGATGGCTGATCCTCAGTTCCTTGGCGCGCACCGCGACGATCTCCGAGCGGCGCCCGGTGATGATCGCGGTGTCGATGCCGGCCTCGCGCAGCAGCTTGAGGCCGTGGCCATCCTGGGAGTTGAACGACTTCATGGTGTCGCCGGCGGCCGTGAAGTGCAGGCCGCCGTCGGTCAGCACGCCGTCGACATCGAAAATCATCAGCTTGACGCGGCTCGCGCGTTCGGCGGCCGTGGCGGGAGCAGCGGACATCAGATCACCTTTTTCGAGAACAGGTCGTGCATGTTGAGCGCGCCGATCAGCACGCCGTCGGCATCGGTCACCAGCATCTGGTTGATCCGATAGCGTTCCATCAGTTCCACGGCCTCGACGGCCAGGTGATCGGGGGCGATGCTGCGCGGGTGGCGCGTCATCACGTCGGCGATCGGCAGGCGGCGGAAATCGCCGTCGCGCTCCAGCACGCGGCGCAGGTCGCCGTCGGTGAAGATGCCGGCCACGCGGTCCTGCTCGTCGATCACCACGGTCATGCCCATGCGCTTGGCGGTGATCTGGAACAGCGCGTCGGAGAGCGTGGCGGTGAGGCGCACGGTCGGCACCTCGTCGCCGGTGCGCATCACGTCGCGCACGTGGGTCAGCAGGCGCCGGCCCAGCGAGCCGCCCGGATGCGAGCGCGCGAAATCGTTGGGACCGAAGCCGCGCGCGTCAAGCACCACCACCGCCAGCGCGTCGCCCAGCGCGAGCGCGGCGGTGGTGCTGGCGGTCGGCGCGAGGTTCAGCGAGCAGGCTTCCTTCTCGACGCCGGCATACAGGTGAACATCGGACAATTGCGCGAGGCTCGACTGCGGCCGGCCAGTCATGGCGATCAGCTTGGCGCCGAGCCGCTTGATCAGCGGCAGGATCGCGACCAGCTCCTCGGATTCGCCCGAATTGGAGATCGCGATGAAGACATCATCGGCCGTTACCATGCCCAGGTCGCCATGGCTGGCCTCGGCCGGATGCACGAAGAAGGCGGGGGTGCCGGTGCTGGCCAGCGTCGCGGCGATCTTGCGCGCGATATGGCCGGACTTGCCGATGCCGGAAACCACCACGCGCCCGCGGCAGTTCAGCAGCAGGCCGACCGCGCCGACGAAGCCGCCATCGAGCTGGTCACGCAGTGCGCGTACGGCGTCCGCCTCGATGTCGAGCACGTCGCGGGCGAGCGCGAGCGCCCGGTCATCATTGATTTTCGCTATCATGCGCGGAGTATAGCAAAGGCGTTTGTTCGCCGCGCCGGGCGCCAGGACCGCGCTCCCGACGGAGTCATGTCCTCGCCCACCGCGCCGCCCCCGGGGCGGCACCACCCGCGTCCGCCTGCCGCGACGCCCTGACGAACGAGGACTCTTTTGCACGTGATTTCCCCGCTCGAAATGACGCTCCTGCTGCTGCTGGCTTCAGTGGTGGGCGTGGTCGTGTTCCGCTCGCTGAACCTGCCGCCGATGCTCGGCTACCTGACCGTCGGCATCGTGGTCGGCCCGCACGCGCTCGGTTTCGCGGGCGACCTCGAACGCGCCGAGCACCTGGCCGAGTTCGGCGTGGTGTTCCTGATGTTCTCGATCGGCCTGGAGTTCTCGCTGGCCAAGCTGCGGGCGATGCAGAGGCTGGTGTTCGGGCTCGGGCTGATGCAGGTGGTGGTCACGCTGGCGGTGGCGGTGCTGCTCGGTTTCGTCTTCGAGCGCTGGGTGCACATCACCTGGCAGGGCAGCGTCGCGCTGGGCGGCGCGCTGGCGATGTCCTCGACCGCGATCGTCTCGAAGATGCTGGCCGAGCGGCTCGAGATCGAGACCGCGCACGGGCGCAACATCTTCGGCGTGCTGCTGTTCCAGGACCTGGCCGTGGTGCCGCTGCTGATCGTGATCTCGGCCTTCGGCGGCGAATCCTCGAAGGACCTGATGGTCACCCTGGGCCTGGCGGCGGTGAAGATCGTGATCGCGCTGGCGCTGCTGCTGTTCGTCGGCCAGAAGTTCATGACGCGCTGGTTCAACGTGGTGGCGCGGCGCCGCTCCCAGGAACTGTTCGTGCTCAACCTGCTGCTGGTCACGCTCGGCGCGGCCTTCATCACCGACCGCTTCGGGCTGTCGCTGGCGCTGGGCGCCTTCATCGCCGGCATGCTGATCTCGGAGACGCCTTACCGGCACCAGGTGGAGGAGGACATCAAGCCGTTCCGCGACGTGCTGCTCGGCCTGTTCTTCGTCACCACCGGGATGCTGCTGGACCCGCGCGTGATCTGGACCCACCCGTTCCTGGTGATCGGCTTCTTCGTCGGCCAGGTCGGCCTGAAGGCGGCCACCATCACCGGCCTGGCGCGCCTGTTCGGCGCCGCGCCGGGCGTGGCGATGCGCACCGGGCTGGGCCTCGCGCAGGCCGGCGAGTTCGGCTTCGTGATGCTGAACCTGATCCTCGACCGCCACCTGGTCGACAGCACCCTGCTGCAGGCGATCCTGGCCTCGATGCTGCTGTCGATGCTGGCCGCGCCGTTCCTGATCCAGAACGCCGACCGGATCGTGATGCGCCTGTCCTCGACCGAATGGATGCAGCAGTCGCTGCAGATGACGCGCATCGCCACCCAGAGCCTCAAGCAGCAAGGCCACGTGATCATCTGCGGCTACGGCCGCGCGGGCCAGAACCTGGCGCGCATGCTCGAACAGGAAGGCATCGCCTATGTCGCGCTCGATCTCGACCCGGATCGCGTGACGGCCGCGGCCGCGGCCGGCGAATCGGTGGTGTTCGGCGACGCGGCGCGCCGCGAATCGCTGCTGGCCGCCGGTATCCACCGCGCCGCGGCGGTCGCCGTCACCTACGCGAACACGCCTTCGGCGCTGCGCGTGCTGCACAACGTCCACGAGCTCGAGCCCAGCCTGCCGGCGATCGTGCGCACGGTCGACGACGCCGACCTGGAAAAGCTGCTGGCGGCCGGCGCCACCGAGGTGATCCCGGAAATCGTCGAGGGCAGCCTGATGCTGGCCTCGCACACGCTGGTGCTGATGGGCGTGCCGATGCGGCGCGTGGTGCGCCGCGTGGAGGAGATGCGCGACGAGCGCTACAGCCTGCTGCGCGGCTATTTCCGCGGCGCCGACGACGCGGACGACGACGACCACGAGCAGGTGCGGCTACAATCGATGCCGGTCGACGCGCGCTCGGACGCGGTCGGCCGCTCCCTCGAGGAAGTCGGGCTCTACGCGCTCGGTCTCGAGGTCACGGCGATCCGCCGCCATGGCATCCGTGGCGTCGAGCCGGACCCGGAAACCAAGCTGCGCGCGGCCGACATCCTGGTGCTGCGCGGCTTGCCGGAGGCGCTGTCGATGGCCGAGGAACGGCTGTCGCGCCATCGCCGCGAGGGTTCCGCCGCCTGATCGTCCCGCCGGCCGCCACCCGCGGCGCAGGCGGGATCGACGGTTTCGACCCCGTCATTTCTTTCAATTTGCTTGTCATGAACGGCGCGCGGGCCCACGTGCGCCGTTTTTTCGGAGAAGTTCATGAGCCACCAGCCATCGGGCGTGTCGCCCGATCCCGCCGAGTTCGTCCGCCGCCACGTGCGCACGGTGCCGGACTGGCCGCAGCCGGGCGTGCAGTTCCGCGACATCACCCCGATCCTGCAGAGCGCGAAGGCGCTGCGCGTGCTGGTCGACCTGCTGGTCGAGCGCTATGTGGAGGCCAAGCTCGACTACGTGGCGGGGCTCGACGCGCGCGGCTTCATCATCGCGCCGATCGTGGCCTACGAGCTCGGCGTCGGCTTCGTGCCGATCCGCAAGCTCGGCAAGCTGCCCTACAAGACCCAGTCCGAATCCTACGAGCTCGAATACGGCAACGCGACCGTCGAGATCCACGAGGATGCCTGCAAGCCCGGCGACCGCGTGATCATCGTCGACGACCTGATCGCCACCGGCGGCACCATGATGGCCGGCAAGAAGCTGCTCGAACGGCTCGGCGCGACCGTGGTGGAAGGCGCGGCGATCATCGACCTGCCGGAGCTGGGCGGCTCGGCGCTGCTGCGCGGCGCCGGCCTGCCGCTCTATACGGTCACCGAGTTCTCGGGCCACTGAGCCCGCGCCCGGCAGGCCCGCAGGCTTGCCGGGATCGCGTCGCGCTCGCGTGCCGCCCGCGCGATGCGTCATCGATTCGTTTCTCCCTCTCGTTCCAGCGAGCCCTTGCCATGCCGAACTTCCTGCTGTTCCTCGCCGCCTCGATCGCGATCACGGTCGCGCCCGGTCCCGACAACCTCCAGGTGCTCGCGCGCGGCATCTCGCAGGGCCGCGCCGCGGGTCTGGTGGCCGCGCTCGGCTTCTCGGCCGGGGTGCTGTTCCACACCACGCTGGCCGCGTTCGGCGTGGCCGCGCTGCTGCGGTCCTCGCCGGTGGCCTTCCATATCCTGAAGTTCGCGGGCGCGGCCTACCTGATCTGGATCGGCATCAAGGCGCTGCGCAGCCAGGGGCTGGCCACCGCCGACACGCGTCCTGCGCAGCCGCTCGCCACGATCTTCCGCCAGAGCGTGATCGGCAACATGCTCAATCCCAAGGTGACGCTGTTCTTCGTGGTGTTCCTGCCGCAGTTCGTCGACGTGCACGGCGGCCAGGCGGTTTCGCTGCAGATGTTCGAGCTCGGCGTGCTGTTCATGCTGCAGTCGGCCGTGGTGTTCTCGATCTTCGGCCTGGGCGCGGGCGTGCTGGGCGCCTGGCTCAAGCGCCGGCCGCGCGCCGGCGTCTGGCTGGACCGGCTGGCGGGCGCGACCTTCATCGGCCTGGGCCTGCGCATCGCCCTCAAGGACTGAGGCCGGCGATGCGCTTCCCCTGCCTTGCCGCCGCGCGCCGCTTCGATGCCGGCGCCCATCTGCCCTTCGTGATCGCCGGCCAGCAGGTCGGCTGGATTCGGCGCGGCGACGTCGCCGCGCTGGCCCGCTGGCCTGACGTGTTCGAGATCGATGCGCGGCGTGTGATGCTGGCCGAGACGCTCGACACGCCCGATACGCGCAGCATGGCGCTGGCCAGCGTGATCGGCGCGCTGGCCGCCGAGGGGCGGATTCCGGGCTGGCGCAACGAGATCTACGCGATCCGCAACGAATTCGACGCGCCGCCGCTGGCCTATATCGAGCGCGCCGCCTCGCGCTTGTTCGGCACCATGACCTACGCGGTGCACCTGAACGGCATCGTAGAATACGCGGCCGCGCAGCCGCTGCGGATGTGGATCGGCCGGCGCAGCGAGAGCAAGGCCACCGACCCGGGCATGCTCGACAACGTGGTGGCGGGCGGGATCGGCTGGGGCCTCGGCATCGAGGACACGCTCGCCAAGGAATGCTGGGAAGAAGCCGGCATCCCGGCCGCGCTGGCCGCGCGCGCGATCGCGGGACGCACCGTGCACGTGCTCTGCGAGATCCCGGAAGGCACCCAGGCCGAGCAGATCTTCGTCTACGACCTGCCGCTGCCGGCCGATTTCGTGCCGCGCAACCAGGACGGCGAGGTGGCCGAGCACCGGCTGGCCGGCGCCGATGAGGTGATCCGCTGGCTCGAGGCCGGCCAGGCCACCATGGACGCGAGCCTGGCGATCCTCGACAGCCTGCTGCGCCATCGCGCCCTGGCGCCCGGCGCGGTACCCGGCATCGACGCGCTGTTCGCGGCGCCGCCAGGCGCGGCGGCCTGAACGCTTCAAGCGACGCTCGCCGGCCTGCCGCGCGAGCGCCGAACGGATTCAATCGATTGGAATGATGGAGGTGCGGTCATGTCGACCGACCATAGCTTTATCCTGAAACTGTCCTGCCCCGACAAGCACGGCATCGTGCATGCCGTCTCGGGTTTCCTGTTCGAACGCGATACCAACATCGTCGATTCGGCCCAGTTCGGCGACAGCCGCACCGGCGAATTCTTCATGCGCGTGCATTTCGACCAGACCACCAACAGCGACGCCGAGTCGACGCTCGAGACCCTGCGCAACGAATTCGCGCCGCTCGCCGAGCGTTTCGCGATGCATTGGGAGATGCACGACGCACTGAAGAAGCCGCGCGTGGTGATCCTGGTCTCGAAGATCGGCCACTGCCTGAACGACCTGCTGTTCCGCTATCGCACCGGCCAGCTGCCGATCGAGATCGCCGCGATCGTCTCGAACCACAAGGACTTCTACCAGTTGGCGGCCAGCTACGACGTGCCCTTCCACCACTTCCCGCTGGCCGCGGGCGCCTCGGCCGAAGCCAAGGCCGCGCAGGAAGCGCGCGTGCTGGAGGTGATCGGCGAGCATGCGACCGACCTGGTGGTGCTGGCGCGCTACATGCAGATCCTCTCGCCGCAGCTCTGCGAGCAACTGGCCGGCCGCGCGATCAACATCCATCACTCGTTCCTGCCCAGCTTCAAGGGCGCCAAGCCCTACTACCAGGCCTTCGACCGCGGCGTGAAGCTGATCGGCGCGACCGCGCACTACGTGACGACCGACCTCGACGAAGGTCCGATCATCGAGCAGGAAGTGGAACGCGTGGACCACAGCATGACGCCGGAGCAGCTCACCGCGATCGGCCGCGACGTCGAATGCGTGACGCTCGCGCGCGCCGTGAAATGGCACGTCGAGCATCGCATCCTGTTGAACGGCACGAAGACGGTCGTGTTCCGTTGAGCGTGAGGCGGGCGGCCGCGATGGCCGCCCTCAGATCAGGCGCAGCGTGGCCAGCTCGCGCTTGATGTAGGCATAGAAGATCGGCGCGGCGATCACGCCCGGCACGCCGAAGGCCGCTTCCATCACCAGCATGGCGAGCAGCAATTCCCAGGCCCGCGACTCGATCTGGCCGCCGATGATGCGCGCGTTCAGGAAGTATTCGAGCTTGTGGATCAGGATCAGGAAGGTCAGCGAGGCGATCGCGGTGCCCACCCCCACCGACAGCGACACCGCCACGATCAGCGTGTTCGAGATCAGGTTGCCGATCACCGGCAGCAGCCCGACGATGAAGGTCACCAGCACCAGGGTCTTGGCGAGCGGCATCTTCACGTGCACCACCGGCAGCACCGCGAGCAGGTAGATGGCGGTGAAGGTGGCGTTGATCGCCGAGATCTTGATCTGCGCGAACACGATGCGGCGGAACGCTTCCGCGAAGGCCCCGACCCGCCCCAGCAGCGCCGTGGTGAGCGGGCGGCGCGCCTTGTTGCGATCGACGCCGATCGCGATCATCGCGCCGATGATCATCCCGAACAGCACATGGCCGAAGATCCGCGCGGCGCTCTTGCCGCCCTGCTGGAGCTGGTCCATGTGCTTGGACATCAGGCCGGTGGCCTTCAGCTTCATCTGCGCGGCGTCCACCGGCAGCACGTTGGCCACCCAGCCCGGCACGCGCCCGCGCGCCTGGTCGACCAGCTGCATGACCTGGCCCATCAGGCCCTGGAGATTCGGCACGGTGTGCTCGACGTGATCGATCACGGCGGCCGTGAGCCCGGCCAGGCCGCCCACGATCACCACCGAGAGCAGCACCACCGCCAGCCAGCGCGCGCGCCCGCTCGACATGTGACGCTCGATGACGGGGGCGATGGCATGGACCAGCTGGTAGACGAGCAGCCCGGCCAGCAGGCCGGACAGCAGATGAAGATGGAGCACCAGGAACAGGCCGGCGAGGGCGAGGAGGTAGCTGCCGATCTCGATCGCCGACAGCTTGGGCAGGCTGAAATCGCTGGTCAGCCTGACACTGCGCAGATGAGGCTCGCGCGACGGGTTGGCGTCGCGTGTCGTCTCGGTTTGCTTCTCCATGAGGTTTCCTGTTTCCGGCAGGCCGGTTCGCGCGCTGTGGACAGGCGCGCGTCGCCCGCATCGCGCGAGTATAGCAACGATTGGTGACCGAAAAAGCCGGTGCGGATACCGAGTGACGGGGGCGGAACGCGCCGCGCGCGGCGGCGGTGGCGGGGCCGGCCGACGCGATTCCGGCCGGACCGGATCGCGCGGCGGATGCAGAGGTGGCTTACTTCTTCTTGTCGCGCTTGAGCAGCGGGGCGAGATAGCGGCCGGTGAAGCTGGCCTTGGTCTTGGCGACCTGCTCGGGCGTGCCCTGGGCGATGATCTGGCCGCCGCCGGCGCCGCCTTCCGGGCCCAGGTCGATGACCCAGTCGGCCGTCTTGATGACGTCGAGGTTGTGCTCGATGATCACCACCGTATTGCCCTGGTCGCGCAGCCGGTGGATCACCTCCAGCAGCAGGGCGATGTCGTGGAAGTGCAGGCCGGTGGTCGGCTCGTCGAGGATGTAGAGGGTGCGGCCGGTATCGCGCTTGGACAGTTCCAGCGAGAGCTTGACGCGCTGCGCCTCGCCGCCCGACAGCGTGGTGGCCGACTGGCCCAGGCGGATGTAGCCGAGCCCGACGTCGAGCAGGGTCTTGAGCTTGCGCGCCACCACCGGCACCGCGCTGAAGAACTCGTAGGCGTGCTCGACCGTCATGTCCAGCACTTCGCTGATGTTCTTGCCCTTGTACAGCACCTCCAGCGTCTCGCGGTTGTAGCGCTTGCCGTGGCAGACGTCGCAGGGCACGTAGACGTCGGGCAGGAAGTGCATCTCGACCTTCAGCATGCCGTCGCCCTGGCAGGACTCGCAGCGCCCGCCCTTGACGTTGAACGAGAAGCGGCCCGGATCGTAGCCGCGCTCCTTGGAGGACGGCACGCCCGCGAACAGCTCGCGGATCGGCGTGAACAGGCCCGTGTAGGTGGCCGGGTTCGAGCGCGGCGTGCGGCCGATCGGCGATTGATCGACGTTGATCACCTTGTCGAAGTGCTCCAGGCCCTCGAGCGACTCGTAAGGCGCGGGCTCCGCCGAGGAACCATACAGGTGGCGCGCCACCGCCTGGTAGAGCGTGTCGTTGATCAGGGTCGACTTGCCCGAGCCGGAAACGCCGGTGATGCAGGTCAGCAGGCCGACCGGCAGTTCCAGGTCGACGTGCTTGAGGTTGTTACCGTGCGCGTCGCCGATCCGCAGCATGCGGTCCTCGTCGGGCGCGATGCGCTCGTCCGGGTATTCGATGATCTTCTTGCCGGCCAGGTACTGGCCCGTCAGCGAGGCGCTGCTGGCCTGCACCTGCTTGGGCGTGCCCTCGGCGATCACCACCCCGCCGTGCTCGCCGGCGCCGGGGCCCATGTCGACCACGTAGTCGGCGGTGCGGATCATGTCCTCGTCGTGCTCGACCACGATCACCGAGTTGCCGAGGTCGCGCAGGTGCTTGAGGGTGGCGATCAGGCGGTCGTTGTCGCGCTGGTGCAGGCCGATCGAGGGCTCGTCGAGCACGTACATCACGCCGGTCAGGCCCGAGCCGATCTGCGAGGCGAGCCGGATGCGCTGCGCCTCGCCGCCCGACAGGGTTTCGGCGCTGCGTTCGAGCGAGAGGTAGTCGAGGCCGACGTTGTTGAGGAAGGTGAGCCGCGCGACGATCTCCTGGATCACCTTGTCGGCGATCTCGCGCTTGGCGCCGTCCAGCGTCAGGCCGTCGAAGTAGCCGAGCGTGTCGCGCAGCGGCCAGCCGCTGACTTCATAGATGGCGCGCGCCTGCTCGCCGCTGCCCACGCGCACGAAGCGCGCCTCGCGGCGCAGGCGCGTGCCGTCGCAGGACGGGCAGGGCTGGTTGTTCTGGTATTTGGCCAGTTCCTCGCGCACCGCGGCCGAATCGGTCTCGCGGTAGCGGCGCTCCAGGTTCGGGATGATCCCCTCGAACACGTGCTCGCGAATCGAGGTGCGGCCGCGCTCGTTGATGTACGAGAAGGGGATGGTCTGCTTGCCCGAGCCGTAGAGCAGGATCTTGCGGACCTTTTCCGGCAGGTCCTCGAAGGCCGCGTCGATGTCGAACTCGTAGAACGCCGCCAGGCTCTGCAGCATCTGGAAGTAGAACTGGTTGCGCCGGTCCCAGCCCTTCACCGCGCCGGCCGCCAGCGACAGCGAGGGATGGGCCACCACCCGCTTCGGATCGAAGAAGGTGATCTGGCCCAGGCCGTCGCATTCCGGGCAGGCGCCCATCGGGTTGTTGAACGAGAACAGGCGCGGCTCGAGCTCCTGCAGCGAATAGGAGCAGATCGGGCAGGCGAACTTCGAGCTGAACAGGTGCTCCTGGTCGGTATCCATCTCGAGCGCGATGGCGCGGCCGTCGGCCAGGCGCAGCGCCGTCTCGAACGATTCCGCCAGGCGCTGCTTCATGTCGGCGCGCACTTTCAGGCGGTCCACCACCACGTCGATGGTGTGCTTGTCGTTCTTCTTCAGCTTGGGCAGCGACTCGACCTCGTAGATCTTCGCCACGCCCTCGTTGGCCGTGCCGCCGCCCGAGCGCACCCGGAAGCGCACGAAACCCTGCGCCTGCATCTCCTCGAACAGCTCGGCATGCTCGCCCTTGCGGTTCGCGACCACCGGGGCGAGGATCATCAGCTTGGTTTCCTCCGGCAGCGCCAGCGCCGCGTCCACCATCTGCGACACGCTCTGCGCCTCGAGCGGGATCTCGTGGTCGGGGCAATAGGGCGTGCCGACGCGTGCGTACAAAAGTCGCAGGTAGTCGTGGATTTCCGTCACGGTGCCGACGGTCGAACGCGGGTTGTGCGAGGTCGCCTTCTGCTCGATCGAGATCGCCGGGGAGAGCCCCTCGATCAGGTCGACGTCGGGTTTCTCCATCAGCTGGAGGAACTGCCGCGCGTAGGCGGACAGGCTCTCGACGTAGCGCCGCTGCCCTTCTGCATAAAGGGTGTCGAACGCGAGCGAGGATTTGCCGGATCCCGACAGGCCCGTAATGACGACCAGTTTGTGGCGCGGCAGGTCGAGATTGACGTTCTTCAGGTTGTGGGTGCGGGCCCCACGGATACGGATCTGTTCCATGAACCTGGCGAAAGAGGAGGAAACCAAACCTGCTACTATAACGGCTTTTCGAGACCGTCGTTTCAGGCCCCCCAGGCCGCGATTCCGCCTGCAGCGCAGCGGGTTCGGGGCACGTGAGACGCACCTTGCCGGTGCGTTCGCGGCGAGCCGGCGGCGGCGCTCGGAGCCGGCTGGATTCCCGCCGCCCGCGAGCCGGGCGGATGCCGCTCAATACCGACAAGCTTCCCCCGATGTCCAATCCGTCAGCTTCCCCCGTTCGCATGAGCGCGCCCGAACTGCGCGCGACTACCTCGCTCGCGGCGATCTTCGCGCTGCGCATGCTGGGGCTGTTCATGATCATGCCGGTGTTTTCGGTCTATGCGAAAACCATCCCCGGCGGCGACAACGTCCTGCTGGTCGGCATCGCGCTGGGCGCCTACGGCGTCACGCAATCGCTGCTCTATATCTTCTACGGCTGGGCTTCCGACCGGTTCGGCCGCAAGCCGGTGATCGCCTTCGGCCTGCTGGTGTTCGCGCTGGGCGCCTTCATCGCCGCCTTCGCCCACGACATCACCTGGATCATCGTCGGGCGCGTCGTGCAGGGAATGGGGGCCGTATCCTCGGCCGTGCTGGCCTTCATCGCCGACCTGACCTCGGAGCAGAACCGCACCAAGGCGATGGCGATGGTGGGCGGCTCGATCGGCGTGTCGTTCGCGGTGGCGATCGTCGGCGCGCCGATCGTGTTCCACTGGGTGGGCATGAGCGGCCTGTTCACCATCGTCGGCGTGTTGTCGCTGCTGGCGATCGGCGTGGTGCTGTGGGTGGTGCCCGACGCGCCGAAGCCGGTGCACGTGAAGGCGCCGTTCTCGGAGGTGCTGCACAACGTCGAGCTGCTGCGCCTGAACTTCGGCGTGCTGGTGCTGCATGCCACCCAGACGGCGCTGTTCCTGGTGGTGCCGCGCCTGCTGGTGGATGCCGGCCTGCCGGTGGCCTCGCACTGGCAGGTGTACCTGCCGGTGATGGGCCTGTCCTTCGTGGCGATGGTGCCGGCCATCATCGTGGCCGAGAAGCGCGGCAAGATGAAGCCGGTGCTGCTCGGCGGCGTGGCGGCTATCCTGATCGGCCAATTGCTGCTCGGCTCCACCCCGCATACGATTGTGATCGTCGCGGCCGTGCTGTTCGTCTACTTCCTCGGTTTCAACATCCTCGAGGCCTCGCAGCCCTCGCTGGTATCGAAGCTCGCGCCGGGTTCGCGCAAGGGCGCGGCCACCGGCGTCTACAACACCACGCAGTCGATCGGCCTGGCGCTGGGCGGCGTGGTGGGCGGCTGGCTGCTCAAGACGGGCGGCGCCAACGAGGTGTTCTATGCGTGCTCGGCCCTGGTGGCCGTGTGGCTTATAATCGCCGCCAGCATGAAGCCGCCGCCGCGCAAGGCCTGAGGGCGCCGCGCCGCTGCTGTTTCAGGCCGGCCGCCGCGGCGGTTCCGCCCGGCCGGCATCGAATCTTTTGGAGAAATACATGGCATCCGTCAACAAGGTCATTCTCGTCGGCAACCTGGGCGCCGACCCCGAAGTGCGCTACCTGCCGAGCGGCGACGCGGTGGCGAACATCCGCCTCGCGACGACCGATCGTTACAAGGACAAGGCCAGCAACGAGTTCAAGGAAGTGACCGAGTGGCACCGCGTGGCGTTCTTCGGCCGGCTGGCCGAGATCGTCAACGAGTACCTGAAGAAGGGCTCGGCGGTGTACATCGAAGGGCGCCTGCGCACGCGCAAGTGGCAAGGCCAGGACGGCCAGGATCGTTATTCGACGGAAATCGTCGCCGACCAGATGCAGATGCTCGGCGGCCGCGGCGGCGCGGGCGGCGGCGGTGGTGGTGGTGGTGGTGACGATGGCTACGGTGGTGGCGGCGGCGGTGGTTACGGCGGCGGCCCCGGCGGTGGGGGTGGTGGGTACGGCGGCGGCCGCGGCGGCGACATGGCGCGCGGCGGTGGCGGCGGTGGCCGTGCCTCGGGCGGTGGCGGCGCGCGCAGCGGTGGCGGCGGTGGCGGTTCCAGCCGTCCGAGCCAGCCGGCCAGCGGCGGCGGCTTCGACGAGATGGACGACGATATTCCGTTCTGAGTCTCCCCGAGCGGAAACGCCAGAAAAGATGAACCCCGCCTTCGTGCGGGGTTTCTTTTTATCCGCGGGATTCGGCCTGTCTGGGAAATCGACGCGAGGATGTCGTTGACGACGTCTGCCGAGACAGCAGGCAAAATCCACGCCGAACCGCCGGGCGGCTGCGCCGACTCAAGCCTTGATCCTGCTTCTCGCCTTCGGCTGCGCATCCTCGAAATACTCCGCATCCCTGGCCAGCGCGGCCGGAATCTCCTGCTTCAGCAATTCCACCCATTCGCGCGTCTTCACATCGACGAAATGCCGTGAAGGCGTCAGCAGGAACACGCCGATCTCGGGCGACTGCCAGCGCGGCAGCACGCGCACCAGGGTGCCGCGCTTGAGCGCGTCGACCACGTTGTAGCGCGGCAGCAGGGCGATGCCCAGGCCGCCGAGCGCGCCTTGCAGGACGACTTCCGGGATATCGCCCAGCACCGGGCCGATCGGCGACAGGATCTCGAGCGTCTTGCCGTCCGACAGTTCCCAGTTCGACGAGATCGAAGGATTCAGCAGCCTCAGGCAGGCATGCCCGGCAAGCTCCCGCGGCGTCTTCGGAACGCCGTGGGCCGCCAGGTATTTCGGCGCCGCGCAGAGCACCGCCGAGGTGACGCCCAGGCGCTGCGCGATCATGCCCGAATCGGGCAGGTGCTGGGAGAGATAGACGCTGACGTCGACGCCGCCCGCCAGCAGGTCGGGCACGTATTGCGACGCGCTGTATTCCAGGTTGACGCGCGGAAACCGCGCACAGAACTTCGGCACCAGCGGCACCACGTAGCGGTTGCCGAAGCTGGTCATGCACATCACCCGCAGCCGCCCTGCCGGCTGCGTCGAGATCCCCGCCACGTTGTTCTCGGCCTGCGCGACCAGATCGAGGATGGTCCTCGCCTCCTTCACGTATTGCTCGCCGACGCTGGTGAGCGCCAGCTTGCGCGTGGTCCGGTGCAGCAGCTTGCTCTGCAGCCGGTTCTCCAGCTCCGACACCAGCCGCGAGATCTGCGCGGTGGTCAGGTGCATCTGTTCGCCGGCGGCCGTGAAGCTGCCGGCGTCGACCACGCGGACCAGCGCGGACATCGCGTGCAGCAGGCCATTGTCGAGATTCTTGCGCATGACGTAACAAAGATAGCGATAGTTGAATCTATTTCGATATTACGCGCCCTCATAGGATTCAGCCATGTGGAGTCGCGGCGGTCCCGCGCGGCTCCGGTTCCACGGCTAGGAGTCGACTCATCATGAATGGCGCAGAAAGTCTGTTGCGCTCGCTGATCGCGAGCGATGTGAAGGTGTGTTTCGCGAACCCGGGCACCTCGGAGATGCATTTCGTGGCCGCGCTCGACCAGGTCGAGGGCATGCGGCCGATACTCGGGCTGTTCGAGGGCGTGGTGACCGGTGCCGCCGACGGCTACGGCCGGATGACGGGCCGGCCGGCCTGCACGCTGCTGCACCTCGGCCCGGGCCTGGCGAACGGGCTGGCGAACCTCCACAACGCGCGCAAGGCCCAGACGCCGATCGTAAACATCGTCGGCGACCACGCCGCTTCGCACATGCGCTACGACGCGCCCTTGTCGTCGGACCTGGTCGGTTTCGCGCGGCCGGTTTCGGCCTGGATCCACACCTCGACCAGCGCGCTGACGGTGGGCGCCGACGCGGCCCGGGCCGTGCAGGCCTCGCTCGAAGCGCCGGGC
Source organism: Burkholderia sp. Cy-637 (assembly GCF_011753175.1). Lineage (NCBI taxonomy): Bacteria > Pseudomonadati > Pseudomonadota > Betaproteobacteria > Burkholderiales > Burkholderiaceae > Burkholderia > Burkholderia sp. Cy-637. The sequence goes on from NZ_VWWC01000047.1 coordinate 26,818, forward strand.
CGGATCGCGACCCTGGTGCTGCCCGCCGATACCGCCTGGGATCCGGCCGACGCGGTCGCGCCGGCCCTGCCGAAGCCGGTGCGCGCCCAGGCCTCGCCGCAGAATGTCGAGCGCATCGCCAGGATGATTCGCGGCGCCAGACGCCCGGTGATGCTGATCCGCGGCGAGGGCCTGCAGGAGCGCGGCCTGCGCGCGGCCGGCAAGATCGCGGCCCGGGCGGGGGTTCGCCTCATGTGCGATACCTTCTTCCCGCGCATGCAGCGAGGCGCCGGCCGCGTCGCGGTCGAGCGCATGCCGTATTTCGCCGAGCAGGTCGCGCAGACGCTCGCCGGCACCGACCTGATCGTGCTGGTCGGCGCGCAGGCACCGGTGAGCTTCTTCGCCTATCCCGACAAGCCGAGCTGGCTGACCCCGGAGCAGTGCCGTCTCGCGGTGCTGTCGCATCCGCACGAGGACGGCGTCGCCGCGCTCGAGTCGCTGGTCGATGCGCTCGGTGCCCAGGCCGCGGTCGGCGCCACGGTTGCCACGCGGCCCTTCGAGGTCCGGCGCGACGGCCCGCTCGACGCGGTCTCGATCATGCAGGTGGTGGCCAGGCATCTGCCGGAGCAGGCCATCGTCGCCGACGAATCGATCTCGTCGGGCTTCGCGCACTATCCGCTGACCGAGCCCGCGGCGCCGCACGATTTCCTCAATCTCACCGGCGGCGCGATCGGCAGCATGATGGCGGTCTCCACCGGCGCGGGCATCGCCTGTCCCGAGCGCAAGGTGGTCAACCTGCAGGGCGACGGCAGCGCGATGTACATTCTCCAGTCGCTGTGGACGCAGGCGCGCGAGCATGTCGACGTCACCACCGTGATCTACGCGAACCGCGCTTATCGGATCCTCGACAACGAGCTCGCGCGCGTGGGCGCATCTCCGGACGGCGCGCTGGCGGCCTCGATGTTCGATCTCGACAACCCCGCGCTGGACTGGGTGGCGCTGGCGAAAGGCATGGGCGTGGAAGCGCTCAGCGTGGAGACGCCGGCCGCCTTCGAGGCGGCCTTCGCCGATGCGATGAAGCAGCGCGGGCCGCGCCTGATCGAATGCGTGATCTGAGACGCGGGCGGCTTCCCATGGGTCGTGGCCGCCCGCCTTGGAAGGCGATGAGGATTACTTCACGGTTTCGGTATCGAGCTTCCTGCCCGTATCGGCATTGAAGCGCTCGACGTATTCCTCGATCAGCCTGCGCAGCGCCTTGCCGATCTTGCGGTAATCCGATTCGTTGAGGTTCGCCAGCGACACGCGCCCCGAGGGATGCGCGGTGCCGAATCCGCGGCCCGGCAGCAGCACCACGCGCGCATCGCTGGCCAGCCGGAACAGCAGCTCCGAAGGCTCGGTGTTCTCGAACAACCAGTCGACGAACTCGCGTCCGAAGGCCCGTTCGCCGAGGAATTCCAGATCGAGGATCGTGTAGTAGTCGACCTGGTTCGGATCGTCGTCCTCGAACGAGATGCCCACTTCCTCGTAGAGCGCGCGCTTGCGGCTGCGAATCAGCCGCTTGAGCGCGTTCTTGTAGGCATCGGGCGTGTCCATCAGCGAGAACAACGAGAACAGCACCATCTGCACCTGCTGCGGCGTCGAGAGGCCGGCCGTGTGATTGAGCGCCACGGTGCGGCTGTCGGCTACCAGGCGATCGATGAACTTCAGCGAGTCGGGGTCGGTGGTGATCGACTCGTAGCGCGTATGCAGTTCGCGCTTCACCGCCTTCGGCAGCTCGCCGATCAGGCGGTCGAGCACGTTGTCGCGATGCGTCGCGATGGTGCCCAGGCGCCAGCCCGTCGCGCCGAAATACTTGGAGTACGAATAGACCAGGATGGTGTTCTTCGGCGCGAGCGCGAACAGGGAGACGAAATCGTCGGCGAAGGTGCCGTAGACGTCGTCGGTCAGCAGCACCAGGTCGGGGCGCTCCTCGACGATGCTGGCGATATAGCGCAGGCTCTCGTCGCTGATCTTCACCGAGGGCGGGTTGCTCGGGTTGACCAGGAAGAAGGCCTTGACCTTCGGGTCGCGCAGCTTGTCGAGCTCCTCGTTCGAGTACTGCCAGTTGTTCTCGACCGAGGCGTTCAGGTTGACGACGTTCAGCTGGTAGTCGTTGAGCTTGGGGATCTCGATGTAGGGCGTGAAGATCGGCATGCCCAGCGCGATCGTGTCGCCCGGCTGGATCAGCCGGTTCTCGCGCATCGTGTTGAAGATGTAGGTCATCGCGGCGGTGCCGCCCTCGACCGCGAACACGTCGAACTCGCCGACGAAGGGATGCTTGCCGATCATTTCGCGGCGCAGGTACTGGCCGACGATCTGCTCGGAGAGCGTCAGCATGCGATCGGGAACCGGGTAGTTGGCGCCGAGGATGCCCTCGCACATCTCGTAGAGGAAATCGCCGGCCGACAGGCCGAGCTGGTCGCGCACGTAGGACACGGCGCCGCGCAGGAAGCCGATGCCGGGCTTGTCCTTCTCCTCGCGCAGGAACAGCTCGAAGCGCTCGACGATGCCCTCGTGCTTGGGAAAGCCGCCGATGCCTTCCGGCATGTAGGCGAACGAGCGCTCGGCCTCGCGCATCGCGAACAGGCCGAGCTGCCAGAAGCCGTGGCGCGGGATGGTGGCGAGGAAGTTCGGGTTGCCGCGCCCGGCATTGAGCATGGTCGCATTGGCCGGGCGCGCCACCGCCGCGCCGCCGGCCGCCTTGATCAGTTCGTCCTTCAGCTCGAACGGGCTGAGCGCCGCGAATTTGGCCCGGTCGTCCTGCTTGTTCCTGCGTTTCGCCATGATACGGACTCCATCCTAGGTGACTGCCTGGGCACGCCCTCTGGTGGCCGGTGCCGCCGGCACAGTGGAAAACGAAAATCGAAGCGTCCTCGCTCAGACCAGGCCGACGACCAGCGGTCCCAGCAGGGTCAGCAGCACGTTGGCGATCGCATAGGTGATCGCGAACGGCACGGTCGGCACGGCGCTCTCTGCCTTGTCGAGCACGCCGCCGAAGGCGGGATTGGCGCTGCGCGAGCCGCTCAGCGCGCCGGCCAGGATCGCCGCGTTGCGGTAGCGCAGCACGTAGCGGCCGAACAGCATGGTCAGGATCAAGGGGAACAGGGTGACGAACACGCCGAGCAGGAAGATCGTCAGGCCGCTCTGCTTGACCGTGGCCACCGCCTGCAGCCCGGAGTTCAGGCCGACCACGGCGACGAACACGGCGAGCCCGAAGTCCTGCAGCAGCCGCGAGGCGGCCGAGGGCATCACGCCGTACATCGGATGCTTGCCGCGCATCCAGCCGAACAGCAGGCCCGCGAGCAGGCAGCCGCCGCCGGAGCCGAGCGTGAGCGGTATGCCCGCCAGGTTCACCACGATCAGGCCGAGCAGCAGCCCGACCACCAGCCCGACGCCCATGTAGATGAAGTCGGTCTTGTTGGTATAGGGCAGTTCGTAGCCGGTTTCGTCGGCAGCCCGCCTGGTGTCCTGCGGCGATCCGTAGAAGGTCACCACGTCGCCGTGCATCAGCTCGGTCTCGGGCAAGATCGGCAGCGGCTGGCCCGCGCGCGTCACGCCCTGGATGAACACGCCGTGGCGCAGGTCGCGATCGACATTGGCGCGTACCGCCGCGATCGTCGTGTGGTTCATGCCCTTGCGCGTGAACACGGCCTGGCGCGTCTGCATCACCGCGCCGAAGCCGTCGCCGCCGGGCAGTTCGTCGCCGATGGTGGCGGCCGCATCGATGATGCCTTCGCGACGGCCGACCAGCAGCACCACGTCGTCGGCTCGCAGCATCACGTCGGGACGCGGCTCGACCGCCTTGCCGGCGCGCCGGATCTTCTCGATCGTCAGGAAGTCCTGGTGCGCGACCTCGATCTCCTTCACGGTGCGCCCGGCGCCGCCGCGCACGCGGTACATGCGCCCGATCAGTTCCGGCAGCACGGCGACCTGTCCCGCGGCCGGCGCGGGCCTGCCGCCGGCCAGCGCCTGCTCGGCATCGAGCGCGGCCTCGCGCAGCCCCTGGCCCATGAACTTCGGCAGCACGTTCACGCAGACGATGATCGCGCCGAGCGAGCCGAACACATAGGTGACCGCGTAGGCGATGGCGACATCGGCCTGCATCGACTTGACCTGGTCGGCCGGCAGGCCGAGCCTGGCGATCGCGTCGCCGGCCGTGCCGATGATGGCCGACTGGGTCAGCGCGCCGCCCGCGAGGCCTGCCGCGAGTCCCTTGTTCAGGTGGAACAGCTTCGCGCAGACGATCACCGTGACCAGCGCGGAGACGGCCAGGAACACCGCCATGGCGATCTCGCGCAGCGAATTGCGATTCAGGGAATTGAAGAAGCCGGGACCCGAGTCGTAACCGACGGCATAGATGAAGACCGCGAACATCACGGTCTTCACGCCGTCGTCGATGGTCACGCCGGCCTGGCTGATCACCACGGCCGCGAGCAGCGAGCCGCCGACGCCGCCGAGCTGGAACTTGCCGAAGTTGATCTGGCCGATGAAGTAGCCGGCCGCCAGCGACAGGAACAGCGCGATATCGGGGGACTTCTGAAGGATGTCGTGAATCCAGTTCATGGTGTCCTCGTGCGAAATGGAGAAGGCGCCGCGTCGACCTCGGCGGGTCGCTCGGTGGCGAGAAGGCAGTCGTAAGGTGGGGTCTCCCTGATGAGTAGGCCGCGGTGTCGGCCACGGATGGCCGCCGCGCGGGATCGGGAGATATCCGGCGCGAACGGCGACAGGCGGACAGGCAGCGGAATGCTCGTCACGGATGAACAATGGCTCGGTAAGAAAAACGATTCCACGGAAATGCCGAACAACATTCCGTCGTGATCCGATACCGGCTGCATCGAGCCCGCGCGATCCTCGCGTCTCGATGTTCATTGCCTCGATGCCTGTCGCGCAGGCGTGCCTTGATCGGGACGGCCCTGATCCCCGCCGCATGCTTCATGGCCGACGCTGCCGGCCATGCCTCGTGCAGTCATGCCTGGCCTGGGCGATGCATCGCCTCTCGCGCCGGCATTTTCGAGATAATGATCGCGGGCTAATTGCGTTGTCAACCGGCGAATCGGCGAGGGTTTGACCGGGATTCCGCCGGTGATGAGATGGTGGGACGCGGGAGGGGATCGGCGCGCGAGTCAGCGTTTGTCGTGTCGGCGCAGGTCGGCCGTGGAGGTGCCGCGAGCGGGTTCGGCAGCGGCGGCCGTGGTGCGGCTGCCGTCGTGCAGCAGGCGCTGCGCACACGGCAGCGCCTGCTCGCCGATCAGGATTCCCAACAAACCCGCCAGCGCGATGGCCGGCGGAGCCGGCGAGCGCACCTGCAGCAGCGAGTAGATGCCGCCGACCAGCAGGCCGGCGGCGAGCGAGAGCAGATAAGGTTTCATGCGGCTTGCCTTGCCATGGAGCGACGATCTTCAACGTCGGCCCGCCAGGCCGCGGGGTTTGCGGCGAGGTGGGCCACGGCCGCTCAACGCGCGGCTTGCGAATCGAACATGGTCTTGACGTAGCTGATGCCGACGCCGAACGCGCCGCCCAGTCGCATCGCGATGCCGGTGGTGATGTCGTAGGTTTCCGCGCGTGCCCAGTCGCGCTGCAGTTCGAGCAGATAGGTGAGCGACGTGATCGGCCGCGCGCCGGCCTGGATCATGCGCTCGACCGCGCGCTCGTGCGCCTCCAGCGAGCAGTCGCCGCAGGCATCGGTGACCACGTAGACCTCGAAGCCCTGTTCGAGCGCGGATACCACCGGGCCATTGCAGCACACGGAAGTCCACAGGCCGGCGATCACCAGCCGGTTCTTGCCGACCGCGTTGATGCGCGCGATGAAGTTCTCGTCTTCCCAGGCATTGGAGGTCGTGCGATCGGTGACCTCGGCGTCCGGAAAGGCTTCGGTGATCTCGCTGAAGAGCGGGCCGGCGAAGCTGTCGCGCGAGATCGTCGAGATGATGGTGGGCACCCCGAAGCCCTTCGCCGCGTGGGCGAGGATGCCCGCGTTCGCGCGCAGGTTGGTGATGTCGATCGACTTGGTGTTGAAGGCCATCTGCGACTGGTGGTCGACCAGGAGCAGGGCGTGGTCGTGCGGGCTCAACAGCGAGCTGGCGGGCTTGGCGATCGCGTGAATGCTCATTGCATACCTCTTGGAAACGGTGGGGCGGTTGAATGCGGCCGATGGCCTGCGAAATACCGGTGACGCGTCGCGCTGTCGGCGTGTCATCGATCTCGCGAAAATTCTAGGGAGCCGCCTCGTCCCCGAGGGTGCGATTGCGCGCATCCGGCTCCGCGCGAATGCACGGAGCCGCGTCATGCGTTCGCCTTCGACGCGTGCTAGGCGCGTCCCTTGCCCTCGATGAAATCGCGTTGCCGCAGGATCGCGTCGGCGCAATGGCGCATGAAGGCGCTGACGCGCCCCGACTTGCGGATGTCGGGATGCGTGAGCAGCCACAGCTCGTCATGGACCTCGGGAATCACGGGGCTGATGCGCACCAGGCCGCTGACCAGGTCGCCGTGCATGCAGGGCAGGAAGCCGATGCCGAGTCCGGCATGGATGGCGGCGACCACGCCCGCCACCGAATCGCTGCGGAACACGATCTGCTCGCGCGGCACGCGCGCGTTGACGTAGTCGAAGGCCTTGAGCCCGGCCAGCTCCTTGCCGTAGGACACCCATTGACGCTGGTAGAGCGCCTCGACCTCGAGCGGCTCGCCGACATGGTCGAGGCGGCGACCATAGATCGCCCAGGCCACGGTCGCGACCTTGCGGCCGAGCAGGTTCTCGGGCGGCGTCAGGGTGGCGCGAAACGCGATATCGGAATCGCCGCGCGCGAGGTTCAGCGCCTTGTTGCCGACCCGCATCTCGATCTGCACGCCGGGATGGCGGGCCCGGAAGTCGGCGATGATCGGCGTGACGAAGTCGAGCACCAGGGCATCGCTGGTGGTGACGCGCAGGATGCCTTTGTGGCTGTGGACGTGCCCCGAGACGCGCCGCACCAGGCTCAGCACGTCGAGTTCGATGCGCGAGGCCAGCGCGACCACCTCGCTGCCGGCGGCGGTCGTCGCATAGGCGTTGCGGCGCCGGTCGAACAGCACGGTGCCGAGTGCCTGCTCGATGGCGGCCAGGCGCCGCGAAATGGTCGAATGATTGAGGCCGAGCGCGGCGGCCGCCGCGACGATGCTGCCGTGATCGGCGATCGCCTTGACGATCCTCAGGTCGTCCCAGGAGGGTTTTTGAAACAGGTCCGTCATGATGCTCCTCGAAGCGCGACAGGGGTTGACCATGATAGGTCGAGCCGCCCGCCGGGACAGGAGGGTCGCATGGGGTCGCGGCCGGGCGCGCTCATCAATAGCACGCGCCCGTTGCGCCGTGGTCCGCATCCTCGCGGAAATCATTGCGCCGCGATGCACCGCGCGCGCCGCGCCGAAGCCGGCGTCATGCCGGCTTCGGCGCGGGCGAGCGGCGACGCGGCTCAGCGCCCCGGCAGGATCGTGATGTCGCTGCAGTTGAAGAAGCCCTCGTTGCCCGCATCGCGGCGCTGCCAGTAGCTGTACAGCACGGCGTCGCCGGTGCGTCCGGCCGGCAGCGGCACGCTCAGCTTGTAGAACGAGGTGACGGTGCCGGGCAGGTGGCCGCCGCCGTTGGCCGGCTGCGGAGCCGGTGCCGGCGCGTCGTAGATCTTGTCGAGATCGGCCCAGCGCAGCGGCTGCTGCGGGTTGTAGCCGGGCTTGCTCAGGTAGATGCGCATCACCGACGGGGTGTGGCTCTGGGTGTTTTCCCAGGTCACGTCGATCTTGCCGCCCACCGGCGTCACGCGGGTCTTGCGCCAGGCCACGGCCGGCACGTCGATGCCGGATTTCTTCTTGTCGCCGCCCGCGCAGAGCAGGCCGTCGGGCACGGCTTGCTGCAGCTTCTCCAGGTCGTCGCCCTGGCCGATCGGGTTGGCCGAGAACTCGTTCCACTGCGTGAACGGATAGGCCGAGTTGCCGCCGTTCTGGTAGGCGGCGCGGCAATCGGTATGCGGGATGCCGCTGCCGTCGGCCGGATCCCAGTAGCCGCCCTCGAGCCGGCATTGATACTGGCGCGCGATCGGCGTACCGATCGCGCCGTGCGCGCCGGCTTCCTGCATGCCGGCCGTGAGCGCGGCCGCGCAGATCGGCAGCAGTGCAAACATCCGGGCGAATTTGGCGTGTTTCGCTTCCTTGGAAAACGATTGGATCGACATGATGGATTCTCTCGGAAATTATTCGTGTTTTTGATCAGGAGTGCGTAGTGAGAAACCGTGTCGACATCAATCGACGGCCTTGACGCGGCCTGCACTCCTTTCGGGAATATGCACAACAACATTACGCGATGCAAGCTTTTGATCGCGATATGAAAGCGTTGTTGCCGGAATGGATTTATCCGGGATTTTTACTTTGGTTTATAAACCGGAAGATCATTGACGTGGCTCGTATCAAGCCATTGAGAATGACGATTTCTCGTCAATGAACCAGGATATTTTTCCGCGATTTTCTTTTTGTTTTTCGAGCGAGATCGAAGGCGGTATTCTCGCCCTCGATCATGCCCCGGTGCCGCGCTTGCGGATCTGGCCCGGCGTCTCGCCGAAATGCATGCGCATGGTCGCGGTCAGGTGGCTCTGGGTGCCGAAGCCGCAGGCCATCGCGATCGCGAGGATGGTCGCCGAGCTGTCGCGCAGCATGGCCCGCGCGTGCGCCAGCCGTCGCTCGATCAGGTATTGCTTCGGCGTGCGCGAGAAGGCGGCCTTGAAGGCCTCGATCGTGTCGTATTCGCTGAGCCCCACCAGTCCGGCGAGATCGCCGACGCTGATCGGACGCGAGAGGTTGGCGTCGATGTAGCGATCGATGCTGGCTTCGCACAGATCTCGCGTGCCCGCGTCGACGCGCGTCGCATCGAGCGGCCGGTTGGGATTGCGCCGCCAGGTCGAACTCGGCGCCTCGCCGAAACGCCGCTCATAGGCCAGCAGGAAGCGGTTCGAGATGGCGAAGCCGTGTTCGCGCAGGGTCTCGACGAAACCCTGGGCGCCGCCGGCCGAGAGCAGGGCGCGATGCAGCCGGTCGAGCCGCGCCTCGACGAGCAGCTCGGCCGAGGTCCGGCCGGCATGGCGACGGATCGCGTGTTCGAGCATTCCGGTCGCGCAGCCGAGCGCGTGGGCGAGGGTGGTGATCGACTTCCAGCGCAGCGGATCGGCGCGGATCAGGTCGATGGCGCTGCGCGCCAGCGCCTCGTCGACGGGATGCGGGCTGGTGAAACGCTGGCGATGTTCGTGAGGCTGGCCTTCGAGCAGCATCTTCATCATGTGCTCGACGATTCCCTGCGCGGCGGCCTCGGGCACCGGCGCCATGAGCAGCATCTGCCGCAGGCAGCCGGCGGCGAGGTTCCATTGCGCGGCAACATCGGCACGCAGCGGTTTCAGGTCGAACAGGATGGGGGCGTCGAGCGGCTCGCCCAGCCATTGCGCGGCGAAGCGGTTCAACTGCCCGGCATCGACATGGACCGACAGATGCGCAAGCCCGTCGTCGTGCGCGATGCAGGTGGAATTGCCGGTCGACGAGATCGGGATCACGTCGCCGGGCGCGCAATCGGTGGCCAGGCGCCCGCGCGAATAACGGGCGCCGCCGCGGGTGCAGGACAGGATCAGGTAATTCGGTCGCGCCAGTTCGGAATCGAAGCGAAACGGAATGTCGTAGTCGACGTCGCAGATGCTGAGGCCGTTCCAGGCCTGCCCGGCGATGCTGATCTCGCGCGCGCCGGCGCGATGCGCGGCGAAGCGGTTGTCCGCGTAGATTTGACTGATGAATGCCGAGACTTCGTCGGGGTCGGCGCTCTGGAATCGATGGTGTTCGACAGGAGCTGGCTGCATCGTATGCCTCGTGCGGCGCGGGGGGACGACCACGCTTCGCGCGATGCTAGTCGCAAATGGCAGGAACGAATGTCAAGCATGGTGAGATCGGCGTCGCCGCGCCACGACCGCCGCGTTATCGGATTCCGGCGTGAAATTCCCGACAAATCCCGCCGCGATTCATTCCTATACTGGCGGGTCTGGCTGGGTCCGGCCGGCGCGACGCGTCCCGCGGCGCGCCCGGTATTGATCCGGACCCCGAACCTTGCGGACACGAGGAGAACAGCGATGGCGGATCACGGAATCAAGGGCAAGACGGCGCTGATCGCCGGCGGCGCGAAGAACCTGGGCGGGCTGATCGCGCGCGACCTGGCCGAACAGGGCGCGCGGGCGGTGGCGATCCACTACAACAGCGCGAGCTCGCGCGCGGCGGCCGACGAGACCGTCGCCGCGATCCGCGCGGCCGGCGCCGAGGCGGTCGCCTTCCAGGCCGACCTGACCACCGGCGCGGCGGTCGAGAAGCTGTTCGCCGATACCGTGGCGGCGATCGGCCAGCCCGACATCGCGATCAACACGGTCGGCAAGGTCCTGAAGAAAGCATTCACGGAAATCAGCGAGGCCGAGTACGACGAGATGACGGCGGTCAACGCCAAGACGGCCTTCCTGTTCCTGCGCGAAGCGGGCAAGCACGTGCGCGACAACGGCAAGGTCTGCACCCTGGTGACCTCGCTGCTGGGCGCCTTCACGCCGTTCTACGCGGCCTACGCGGGCACCAAGGCGCCGGTCGAGCACTTCACGCGCGCGGCGGCCAAGGAGTTCGGCGCACGCGGTATCTCGGTCACGGCGGTGGGCCCCGGCCCGATGGATACGCCGTTCTTCTATCCCGCCGAAGGTGCCGATGCGGTCGCCTATCACCGCACGGCGGCGGCGCTCTCGCCGTTCTCGAAGACCGGCCTGACCGACATCGAGGACGTGGTGCCCTTCATCCGGCATCTGGTCAGCGACGGCTGGTGGATCACGGGGCAGACGATCCTGATCAACGGCGGCTACACCACCAAGTAAGTGCGCTCGGGCAGGCGGCCCGGCCGCCTGCCTCGGCAGGGCCCGCGCGCCGCCGCCGGGCCGTTGCCGTCTCTTCCCGCATCCTCCACGCCGCTTCCGCGCATCGTCCGCGGCTCGATCGGCACGCGTCGCGCGTGCATGATTCGCCAGACGATTCACAATATTCGCACGCGAGTCACGTCTTCACGGCGTTACACTCGATCGCGCGATGAAGCAGTGCCGCCAAGCCCGGCGAGCTCCCATCGGACACGATAAAATACCGCCGCCGCCCTCCTTTTCGAACGGTTCCTCGTCGCCGCAAGCGACGATGCGTTTCGCCACGAACGAAACCCGACCGACGGCGATGTGGCGGCCGCGCGGCCATCCCGCGCCATCCGTGTCGAATCGCGCACGCTACCCGGAAAAGTCGTCATGGAATATATCGATAGCTTGCGTATCTTCTGTTCGGTCGTCGAAGCTCGCGGCTTCACGCGTGCGGCCGACATGCTGGGCCTGTCCACGCCGGTCGTCTCGCGCGCGGTCGCATCGCTGGAGAAGCGGCTCGGCGTGCGCCTGTTCCATCGCACCACGCGGCAGATCTCGCTGACCGAGGCCGCCGAGCAGTTCTACGAAGGCTGCGTGCGCGTGATCGCCGATCTCGACGCGCTCGAGGAGGGCGCCTCGACCCAGGCGCGCGAGCCCAGCGGCGTGCTGCGCGTGATCTCGCATGCCACCGCCACCACCCATCGCCTGCTGCCGCTGATCGCCAGCTACAAGCGCAAGTACCCGAAGGTCAGCATCGACGTGACGCTGGCCGAGCGCCCCGTCGACCTGGTGGCCGAAGGCTACGACATCGGCCTGCTGCTGCCCTTCATGCTGACCTCGGACACGGTGGTCACGCGGCTGATGGAGATGATCCCGTTCGAGCTGGTGGGCTCGCCCGAGTACCTGGCGCGCGCCGGCACGCCCACGCATCCCTCGCAGATCGCCGACCACATGGTGGTGGCCTTCTCGACCTCGATCCGCAAGCCCGAGATGCGCTTTCGCGTCGACGACGAGACGCTCACGGTGCCGTTCCGCTACGAGATCGAATCGAACAACGCGCCCTTCAATCTCGGCATGGTGCTGAAGGGCTTCGGGCTCGGCATGCTGCCGACCTCGGTGGTCGAGGAATACCTCGAGAGCGGGCAACTGGTCTCGGTGCTGGCGGGCTTCCCGCTGGTCGACATGGGCGCCGAGATCCGCCTGGCCTATAGCTCCCGCACCCTGCTGCCGGCCAAGGTGCGCAGCTTCATCGACCACACGGTCGGCTTCTTCGAAAGCGCGAACGCACCGCTGCCGCGCTGAGCGGGCTCGCCCAGGCGCGCGCTCGCGCCGGCTTCTCCTTTCATTTTCATTTCGCCGGTTGCGCCGCGGCATTCCCGGCAGACGCTTAAAATCCTTGCCGTGTCGATTCTTGTCGTGACAGTGATAATGGGTTGCGTCTGGCGGCGTTGATGACCCGGCCCTCCATCTCTAGTCTGTGCGCATGCACAGAGAGCCCCCCGATACGGACCACTGTTTTGCGATTCGCCAGGCCGCGCGTCATGTCTCCCGGTTCTACGAGTTGTATCTGTCGCAAGCCGGCGTGACGCCGTCGCAATTCAGCATTCTGCGTTTCCTGAGCGCGCAGGCCAGCGCGACCATGCTCGAACTGGCGCGCGCCACCTCGACCGATCGCACGACCCTGGTGCGCACGCTCAAGCCCTTGCTGCGCGAGGCGCTGGTGTTGCAGACGCAGGACGAAGGCGGCGGCCGGCGGCAGCATTTCACCTTGACGCCGGCCGGCCAGTGCCGCCTGGCGGAGGCGATGCGGCACTGGCATGCCGCGCAGGCCGCCTTCGAGGGCCGCTTCGGCGCGCCGCGCGCGCAGGCGCTCGACCAGGCGCTGGCCGAGCTGGCACGCGAGTTCGCGCCGGACGGCGCGCCGGCATGAGCGGCGCGCCCGGCAAGCCGCTGCACCTGCCCGCGCAGGCACTGACGGTGCCCAGCGACGAGCATGGCGCGAGCCTCGGCTACCTGCTGACGCAGACGCACGCGCGGATGATGCAGCGGATCACCCATCGCGCGCTGGCCGAGCTTGGCGTGACGGGCGTGCAGGGCAAGGTGCTGTTCCTGCTGGCGGCCGGCCATTGCGAGACCGCGGCCGATCTCGCGCGCGAATGCTGCGTCGATGCCAGCGCGATCACGCGCGTGCTCGATCGCGTCGAGTCGCGCGGGCTGTTGCAGCGGGTGCGCGCGCTGGAGGATCGCCGGGTGGTGCGGCTGGCGCTCACCGCGGCGGGCTGCGAACTCGCGGCGGCCATGCCGGCGCTGTTCGAGGCGGTGCGCGACGAGGGCCTCGACGGGCTGGTCGCGGAGGAAGCCGAGGCGCTGGTCCGGATGCTGAAGCGGATTCTCGCGAACGGCGGCTGAGTTCGGCGTGTGGGGCGGTTTCGGGCGCTCTTATTGTCTTTTAATAGTTGTCTAGTCCATCAATGCAGGGAGTCGTTTTCCTATGAATACCGTCACAGGCAGGATGGTGCGCCGCGGAGTCTCACGATGATCGCGCAGCCCGTTCCGATCTCGCTGCGCGCGATCCGCGCGGCGTCGATGGCGGCGCTGGCGGCCTTCGCGCTGGCCGGCTGCGCCAACTACATCGGCATCCACAGCGACAAGCAGATCACGTCGGCCACCCAGCTCGAGACCAGCCAGAGCCTGCCCGCCGAGGGCGGCCACTGGCCGACGCTCGACTGGGCGAGCCAGTTCGGCGATCCGCAGTTGCCGAAGCTGATCGACGAGGCGATCGCGGGCAACCCGAGCATCGCCCAGGCGCAGGCGCGCCTCGCGAAGGCTTCGTCCTACATCGAATCCTCGCGCGCCGCGCTGATGCCGAAGGTCGACGCCAGCTATTCCTGGACGCGCGAGCTCTACTCGGGCAACGGCCTGTATCCGCCGCCCTATGGCGGCAACTGGTACAGCGAGAACAACGTGCTGGCCAGCGCCTCCTGGGAACTCGATCTGTGGGGCAAGAACCGCGAGCGGCTGCGCTCGGCGGTCTCGCAGCAGAAGGCCGCCCAGGCCGAGGTGCAGCAGGCGCGCGTGACGCTGGCGGTCTCGGTGGCGCGTACCTACAACCAGCTGGCCCAGCTCTACGCGCTGCGCGACATCGCCCAGCGCGAGATCGGCAATCGCGAGACGGTCGGCAGGATCACCGAGGGCCGCGTGGGCGCCGGGCTCGACACCAATGTCGAGCGCCAGACCGCGCGCGGCAACGTGGCCAGCAGCGAATCCTCGCTGTCGGAACTGGACGGGCAGATCACCACCACGCGCTACCAGCTCGCGGCCCTGCTCGGCAAGGGCCCCGACCGGGGGCTGTCGATCGCCACGCCGGTGCTCAAGCCCGGCGGCGCGGTCGAGCTGCCCGGCAATATTCCCGCCGACCTGGTGGCGCGCCGCCCCGACCTGATCGCCGCGCGCTGGCAGGTCGAGGGCGCGATGCACGACGTGAAGGAGGCGAAGGCCGAATTCTTCCCGGACGTGAACCTCGCCGCCGGTTTCGGCTTCGATGCCTTCGGCTGGGGCCAGTTCCTGAAGTTCGCGAGCCGCCAGGCGCAGTTCGGCCCGGCCGTGCACCTGCCGATCTTCGACGCCGGCGCCTTGCGCGCGCAACTGAAGGGGCGCTACGCCGACTTCGACCTGGACGTGGCGAACTACAACCAAACGCTGATCGGCGCGCTCAACGACGTGGCCACCCAGGTCGCCTCGATCCGCGCGCTGGACAAGCAGATGGGCGACGCGCAGCGCGCGCTCGACGCCCAGACGCGCGCCTACGATCTCGCCGTGATCCGCTACAAGGCGGGTCTCGCGCCGCAGTTGCAGGTGCTCAGCGCCGACATCAACCGCCTGGGCGCGGAGCAGACCGTCACCAACCTGGTGATGCGTCGCCGCGACCTGCAGATCGGCCTGATCAGCGCGCTGGGCGGCGGCTTCGACGCAAGCGGCACGCCGCTCGCGGCACCCGACGCGAAACCGCGGGCTGCGCCCGCCACCGCGGACGTGCCGGGC